>JBHHZW010000440.1:0-2423 GCA_046758305.1 Bacteroidota bacterium
TGCCATCGAAAAGCACAAGGCCCACGCCGGCGGACCTACGGCGAGCCTGGCATAATTGACCAGAAATGCTCGTTCAATCCAACCTACGATATGCAAGGAGAACAAGGAAATGGCTACAGTGCAGGAAATCGTGGAAAAAATAGAAAAACTGACCCTTCTTGAAGCTGCTGAACTCAAGAAAGCGCTCGAAGACAAATTCGGCGTAACGGCGGCTGCTCCGATGGCCTTCAGTGGACCGGGCGCTGCGGGTGGTGCCGCAGCACCGGCCGCCGAGGAAAAGACGGAATTCAACGTCCTCTTGAAGAGTGTCGGTGCGCAGAAGATCAACGTCATCAAGGTTGTGCGGGTCGCGACGGGTCTCGGTCTGAAAGAGGCGAAGGACCTTGTCGACGGGGCCCCCAAGCCGGTGAAAGAAGGGGTCTCGAAGGACGAAGCGGAGAAGCTCAAGAAGGAACTCGAGGAAGCCGGTGCTCAGGTCGAACTGAAATAGATCCTGTGTCAAGCGTTTCCATCGCGAGGCTCGTATTATGATCCGGTCGCGAAACCTTCGATGTTCGCAGGAGCAAGGCATGCTACAGTAGGGGCGAAGTCACCTCGCTCCTCTCGGCAGAACAACTTGCCGTCCGATGCGAAACGAGCAGATACGACATTGAGAAAAACGAAAAGGCTTTACGCATCATCCCAGAACAACTTATTAGAGGAGTGGCGACCTTGAAAAATCAAGGGAATTTTCACTCGAACGGGCGAATTTCGTTCGCGAAGACTCCGCAGATCCTTGACCATCCGGATCTGCTGAACGTGCAAATGGAATCGTTCGAAAACTTCTTGCAAGCCAACGTCTCGCCGCACAAGCGGAAGAACAAAGGCCTCCAACAGGTATTTCGGATGAACTTTCCTATCACCGATGCGCGGGAGAATTACATCCTTGAGTTTGTCGAGTACTACGTCGAAACGCCAAAATATAGCGTCGTGGAGTGTCAGGAACGAGGCCTAACCTTTGCGGTGCCCCTGAAGGCGAACCTTCGTCTCTCCGCAAAGGCGGAGGACGGTAAGAGCTACGTCGACACCATTGAGCAGGAAGTCTACCTCGGAAATCTTCCCTCGATGACGGATCGTGGAACGTTCATCATCAACGGAGCAGAGCGCGTCATCGTCAGTCAGCTGCATCGGTCCCCCGGTGTGTTCTTCAGCGAATCTCTCCACCCGAACGGGACCCCGATGTACTCCGCTCGAATCATTCCGTTCCGTGGATCATGGGTGGAGTTCAGTACGGACATCAGCAACGTGATGTATGCGTACATCGACCGGAAGAAGAAGTTTCCAGTCACGACACTGCTCCGGGCACTCGGCTATTCCTCCGATGACGAAATCCTCCAGCTGTTCAATCTCGTCGAGGAGGTTGACATCAACAAGGTGGAGCTGAAGAACTATCTCGAAAGGACGATTTGTAGTGACGTCGTTGATAAGAAGACGGGCGAGATCTTCATCAGCAAAGATACGAAGCTGACCGAAGACCTGATTAAGAAGATCAAGAAGGCCGAGCTCCGAAAGATTCGGTTCCTGAAGGGAGAAGGCGCGACGGAAGGGTCGGTCATTGCGAATACGATTCAGAAGGATATCGCTCGATCGAATGAAGAAGCACTCGAGGCCATCTACCGCCAGCTCCGGTCCGGCGAGGCTCCAGACCTTGAGACTGCGAAGAACTTGATCGACCGTTTGTTCTTCAACGAGAAGCGGTATGACCTTGGGGACGTCGGTCGGTATCGACTGAACGCAAAGCTCGGCGTGAACATTCCTTTCACCGTCACGACCCTGACAAAGGACGACATCGTCGCGATCATCAACTATCTCATCGAACTCCAGCAGGGAAAGCGTACCGTCGATGACATCGACCACCTCGGGAATCGGAGAGTTCGCACAGTAGGAGAACAACTCGCGCAGCAATTCAATGTCGGACTCGCGCGGATGGCACGCACGATCCGCGAGCGCATGAACCTGCGCGATCAGGAATCGTTCACACCTCAGGACCTGGTCAATGCACGGACGATCACGAGCGTGATCAACGCGTTCTTCGGAACGAACCAGCTTTCGCAGTTCATGGATCAGACAAACCCGCTGGCGGAATTGACACATAAGCGGCGAATGTCGGCACTGGGTCCTGGTGGTCTGACGCGCGAGCGGGCCGGCTTTGAGGTGCGCGACGTGCACTACACGCACTACGGTCGACTCTGCCCGATCGAGACGCCGGAGGGTCCGAATATCGGCCTCATCTCCTCGCTCTGTATCCACGCCCGCATCAATGAGTTTGGGTTCATCGAAACGCCCTACCGGAAGGTACGAAGCGGACGCGTGAGCGATGATACCGAATTCCTCGCGGCGGAAAAAGAGGATACGTACACGATCGCACAGGCGAACGCTCCACT
>JBHHZW010000441.1:0-2414 GCA_046758305.1 Bacteroidota bacterium
GCAAAACCGCTAAGAGTGAAACTGATACAATGCACAATACATTTAATTTTCCCACTTGTTAGGCAAGATTCTTTGTGTTAGGTTTCGTGCCTCAACCTAACCTACAAACTGCATCAAGGGAGTACTGGTAACCCCCTCTCTTGGAGCAGAAACCTTCTCTCAATCGAGATACAACCGACATCGCTTGAAGCGAACCAACGTGGTCACAAGCAATCCAAGATCGATCACAACAAGGGAGATGAAAATAAACAGAAACACCTGGAAGAAATCCGCGGACAATATCACCTCCCGAAACCATATTTCAAAGCTCTCCCTCAATGCTGCCGGGAACACTCTCCCAATCAAGATGATCGTCACTAGCACAATCATGATTGGAGCCATTAAGGCCACCAGGAGGTTCTGCAATGCTTGTTGAACTGTGGTGGCCCGTAGTGAGACTAACACCCCTAGGCTCGCCGCCAGCACTGACAACAGGATGATCAGGGCCAAGTTGACCAAAATCATCGTCGGCGTATAGAAAACGACCGTCCCGTCCCAGTAAGCAAGGTTCACCGTCGTCAGGCTCACGAAGTGAACGACTAGAGTGATTCCCAATGCTTTCATGATGGGGAGGCATATCTTGCCGAACAAGATGGCTTGGTCTGGCAAACGGCTGGCTAATAACGTCTCCAGTGTTTTCCGTTCCCGCTCGCCCGCAATGGAAAAGGGAATCGCCAGCGCTACGACCATCAATGGCACGATGATCGAGGCGGAGAGTGAGAAGGGAGACTCGACCCATTTGGGACCGACGGACATGGGCGGGATTACGGCCATCAAGCCTAGCATCAACAGCGGAAACACTGAGCTCACAACCTTGCCACGCCAATCCTTTTGCTGACCGGCTTGTTCCTTCCTTTCTTTCCATATCATGGTCAAAATGTCGGTAATCACTGCTCCTCCTCCATCAGGGTTAGGAAGACCTCTTCAAGGCTGACTTTGCATCGACGGACCTCCTGCACCTGGACACCAACGCCCACCAACATGTTGACCAGCGGTGCAGTGTCGGCTTCCATACACAGGTCAATCTCTAGGCGCTCGTTGTGCATTTCAGCGGCACGTACTTCGGATTGGGCTCGCAACAGACTCAGTATGTCTTCATTGAATCCTCGTCCGAGGACCTCGATGCGGGCACCGGTCTGCGCGCGCAATTCACCGGGATGGCCCACAGCAAGCAGCTTCCCCTTGCTGATCACAGCAACCCGGGGGCACAACTTCTCAGCCTCTGCCATGTTGTGGGTGGTCAGGAAGATGGTAACCCCTTCACGCTCGGCTAACGAAACGAGATAGTCCCGCATGGCGACTGCGGCCATCACATCGAGGCCGGCTGTAGGCTCGTCCAGGAGCATCAACTGGGGACGGTGGAGTAGGGCACGCGCCAAAGCCAGCTTCTGCCGCATACCCCGGCTCCAAGTCTCGACGCGTTCTTTGCGGCGCTCCCACAACCCAATCTGAGTGAGAAGCTCCTTGATCCGTGCCTGTCGTTCCTTGTCTGGCATCTGAAAAACGCGACCGTAGAACTCTAGGTTGTCCTCCACGCTCATGAGTTCGTACAAGCCGAGGTGTTCGAGCAATGCGCCAGTGCGGGCACGGACCTCGTTCGCATGCGTCCGAATATCGAAGCCCAGGACTTCGGCCTGCCCGCTTGTGGGTTCGAGCAAGCCCAATAGCAAGCGGATTGTCGTTGTCTTGCCTGCTCCGTTCGGTCCCAGAAAGCCGAAGATCATTCCGGCAGGCGCCTCCAGTGAGAGGTTATCCACGGCTCTTACAGGCCCGAAATCACGGGTGAGGTTCTCGATGCGAATGGCTGTCTCGCTCATAGGGGCTTTTCTTCGAGGCATCGTTCAGCTCCTATCCCAACTTGTACTCGTTGTTAGACTGTTGACCCACTCTAACCCTTGTTGCAGGTAGGACTAACATACTCATAGTGCGCCTAACGAGACTGTCGAAAAACCCGTTTTTACTGATTTTAATGAAATATGTAGTATCATAAGTTCTTTATTTTCAAACGTCATATGTTATAAAATTTTTAAAAATCTGGCTAATTTTGACTTTTTCGACAGTCTCAACGTGGGCATAACCTGCGAGAGGGATTAAGAGCACTTAAGCTGCTGATTCAAAACAAACCTTTGAGAGAGCACTAAACCAGTCCATTTAACCGTCGCCCTCTCGTCAAGTTAATGCGGAGTTAGAAAAAAGCACAATCGGCTGACCCCCGACCTATCACCAGAACCACAAAGCTCAAAAACACCACAAATCCTGTACTGCATGTACCCTCACCATCTCGCTGGACAAAAAGTAAACTTAGGGCCGCTTCTTCGGATCTTGCCTATTGTCAAACACAGAATGTATTACTATTTCTTTATCTTCAATTGTAT
>JBHHZW010000442.1:0-2410 GCA_046758305.1 Bacteroidota bacterium
CATGACTTATGGATTCCCGATGAAAGCGTTCGGGAATGACAGGCTGAATAGTTACGATTTACTTAATTAGAAGGTTGCTTGCGTAGTCTCTGACACCGTGGTGCCGTGCGTTGACTTATAGCCGTTGGATTTTAGGGACAAATTGATTTATTACTACTAGCAGTGACGAAACCCGAGTCGTTGAAACCATAAAACAAGGAGGTAAAAGTGATGAATTGGCTTAGACCGTACGTATTTGTACTGACGCTGCACCTTTTGGCCTGCGGCGACATTGTGGAGCAGCCACCCCCCCCGAAGATCCCGAAGCCAGAGTACGACCATCCGTGCCTCGAAGATGTTGTCAGCGCATTTGAAGCGGTGCCCTCTGACGGTGAAAGGCTTGCTTTTTGGTCTGGCGACGTCGATGATCAGAGTGGACCAATTCCTTGGCCCCGTTACACTAACACAGCGTCAAATTCTCTGGGATTCAACAATCATTTCCAAGGTGTCCAGCGTCTGCGGAACAGTTCTTACCTTGCCGTAACAGGCTCAGATGTGCACAGTGGGGTCGCCCACTTGTTCCTGGTACATCTGGCTTCGCGTTCCGCCATTGGCCGATGGGGCTCCAACCTCGTATTTGCCACCCATCCTAAGAATCCCTCGGAGACTGTGGAGCAACCGATACCGGGCGACATGGTAGTCACGCGCGTCGATCTGGATACGGTACTCTGGCATGCGGGAGGGTTAAGTACGCTGGGCCATCTGCTCGCGATTCCCATTGACCACGGTGACGACCGCTCGAAGGTGGTGTTCTACGACGCTTCCGACCCGACCAATCTCAACAGGCTCCAGCCAACCATCGAAAGAGCTGCTTCCAGGGCGGCCGCCGTCGCCGTCACCCGTCTTCCGGATGGGCGTTATCTGGCTGCCGTGCGCTCGTCGACCGAATACGACTTCTACGTTTCTCGCTCCGACGATTTTCTTGACGGCTTTGACAGCGACTCTTTCGTCCGCTGGGATAGAGGTGGGGTGCTTCCGGAATTGCGAGCAACCTCGAATCTCCAGAACATAAATTTCCTCAACCAGTGCGACGGCTCGCTATTTATGATCGGTTTCCGACACACCTCACCGGCGGCGCCCACTTTACCGGGCCAGAACGTCGCTTACCTCTTCAAAGTTGTCTTTCCAGACGGGGACTATTCACAGGTTCCGGATATTGAACAGGTGGGGCGCAAGGTCATGTCCTGCAGTGACTCGCAGTGCAATTTTGACGCCGCGGCGGGTGCCTTCATCACTGACGATGCGGAACTCCTTGTTTACGGTGCGGCGCACTACCGTCATCCCCTTTTGGATGACGTGAACCCACAGCCTACTGTGGTTCGGTTTAAGGAATTCTGAGTATCTCACAAATGGTTCGCTATATGAAAACACATAAAATCGCCACTTTTTTCTTGACAAAGATTTAATTTTTACTTATTATTTTTTTACAGCTTAGCATTTCACGAAAAAGATGCTCTCGGTAGAAACATCTTAAAACGCATACGTCTTCGAATAGTTATGTAACATTTCTACGGAGGTAGGAATGGGAAACCCCAACATAGTAGACGATGGCTTGGACTTGAAGGAAAAACAACTCGAGAGCAAAAATCGCGATACAAAGCTGAGGTACGTCGGTGAGCTGACGTACAGCCAGATGGTTCAGGGCGAATTCCCCACGGAAGGCGCCCATCATTACACCTTCAAGGCCAAGAAGGGAGACGTGGTTAGTCTCTTCCTCTCTCCTTTCCCGCGTCCAGCCATTGACCGAGTGGGCTACAATGAGGTGCTCTACCACCAACGCAATCAAAGAGACATAGACCCGCAGCTCGCGCTCTACACCGCCGACCGCGAGACCCCGCTCATCGCGGCCACGGACATTATTTCCATTCAAGGGAAGCCAAAAGAAGACCATCTGGTCCACACAATTCCGCAAGATGGCATCTATTGTGTGTGCGTTAAAGAGAGATACGGACGTAAGGTGCCCTACCGTCTCCGGTTAAATCGAATAGGGGGGCCGAACATGTGGACCACCGAGGATTCGAACGACCGCAAGCTGAACTATCTTGGACGGACGATTCACCACACCGTGCGTGATTTGGCAGCCCCGATTCCGGGCAAGGAGTGTCTTACTTATCGAAATGCCGTAGGTCCGGTGCTCCACGGCACAGCCATCTTCTTTGGGCTCCGCGAACTTGTCGCTAATGCGAAATTTGAGGTAGCTATTCGATCGGGCAACATCGAGAAATCTGATCCCCTGAGAATGGTCGTGGAAGGCGCAAAGCATCTGGAGAACAGAATTAAGGAGGACCTCAAGCGCTTCAACAAGGGGCAAGGAGATAAGCCCTTCTACCCAGTAGTTATCCGTATCATTCCTGATCTGCTGGTGCCCTTT
>JBHHZW010000443.1:0-2407 GCA_046758305.1 Bacteroidota bacterium
GGCAAGTCCGGCATCACAAGGAGAGCACGGAGCGTCAGTATGCACTGAAGGACAAAGCGCTCCAATTAGGATGGTCTGCCGACATGATCCGGATTCTCGACGGGGACCTAGGAGTATCTGGAGCCCAGATGACGGGCCGGAAGGAGTTCCAGATGCTGGTGGCCGATGTTTCAATGCGGAAGGTTGGTGCAGTGTTTGCCCTGGAAGCCTCCAGGCTGTCCCGATCTTGCACCGATTGGCATCGATTGCTGGAACTATGCGCCTTCACCGACACAGTAATTATCGACGAGGATGGTATTTACAATCCGGCAAATTTCAACGATCAGCTTTTGCTGGGACTCAAGGGAACCATGTCACAAGCAGAGTTGCACTTTCTGCGCGCGCGCCTCCAGGGAGGCAAACTGAACAAAGCTCAGAAAGGTGAATTGAGAAGTCCTTTGCCTGTAGGTCTGGTATACGATGATGAAGGACGCCAGTCTTTGATCCCGACAGCGAAGTCAGACATGCGGTACAATTCTTATTTGACACTTTCCGTGAGACAGGGAGCGCCTACGGTGTAGTGCAAAGGTTTTCAAAAGAGGGGCTTCTATTTCCTAAGCGCTCGTATGGTGGCGCTTGGAATGGTAAACTGATCTGGGGACGACTAACGGACAGTCGCGTCCTCGGAGCGTTGAACAATCCCTCCTACGCAGGGGCTTACGTCCACGGCCGGTATCAGACCGTGAAGGAGATCGCTCCTGATGGAACGTTTCGTTCCAGACCAAAACAAATGCCGATGTCATCATGGACTGTCCTTATCAAGGACCATCACGAAGCATATATCTCGTGGGATGAGTACATGCATAATAAGAAGATCCTTGAAAGGAACCGGACCAATGGGGAGGAGACAATGCTCGGCGGCCCTGCCAGAGAAGGACTTGCCCTTCTTCAGGGGCTGCTTGTCTGTGGACAGTGTGGCCGCCGTCTGACCGTGCGCTACAAGGGAAACGGAGGGATCTATCCGACCTACGAATGCAATTGGCGGAGACGCGAAGGCCTTTCAACCCGCTCATGCATGCACATCCGCTGTAACCTGATAGATGAACCCATAACAACGCGCATCCTCGAGGTGATCCAACCAAAGCAGATTGAAATCGCCATTAAAGCTCTCGAGGAACTGCAACGAAGGAAAAATGCCATCAACAATCAGTGGCGCATGAGAATTGAGAGGGCCGAGTACGAAGCCAACCTTGCCCAGAGACGATACGAAGAGGTAGATCCTTCAAACCGCTTGGTGGCAGCGACCCTGGAACGACGGTGGAACGATGCGTTGGTCAAGGTAGAAGAGATCAAGAAGGAATTTGCCCAGCATCAACGCGAAGAACAGGTTCCGGCCACAGAAAAACAAAAGGCTGAGCTATTAAAACTTGCTCAGGATCTGCCACGTCTATGGAAAGCCTCCACGACAAAAGCGAAAAACCGTAAGCGGATTCTACGACTACTGATTAAAGACGTCACGGTGGAAAAACTTGCTACGCCGAAACAGGTCGTGCTTCACATACGCTGGCAAGGTGGAGCCTGTGAAGACATTCCAATCCATCTCCCTCCTAATTACTCTGACCAAGTGCGCTACCCCAACGAGATTATCAAAAAGGTCAGAAAGTTGGCAAAAAATCTTACTGACGAGCAAATTGCTTCGGCATTTAATCAAAAGGGCATCAAAACTGCAAAAGGGAAACCATTCACGTTCTCAATGATCCGGTGGATAAGATACAAACATCGAATCCCTGGACCAAATCTCAAACGCCCGGAGGAATTCACTGTCAAACAGATAGCTAAAAAGTTTGACGTCAGTCCTGATGTCGTCTATTATTGGATAGAGCGTAAGGTAATTACCGCGCGAAGAGTGAACCATGGGTCGCCATACTGGATCACAATGGATTTCCAGAAGGAAAAAGATCTTGCTGAGCTGGCACATAATTCCGCCAAAATCAAAAAGAAATGTGCCATACATTCCTAAACCACACTGTAGGAGGTGCAGTATGAAATCACCGTCGGTATCCCCAAAGCCCGCTTGCCTCCATCGCCCTTCGGTATCTCTACCGTCCGAACGGGTGGCGGAAAATAACTGCCCGACGACATCCGATTCCAGAGTTTATAAAGGTTATTGGAAAGATCCCTTTCAAACTCCGCAATCGACTCCCCATCTACTCCAGCAGCTCCTTGGTTTGCCCTTACACGCCTATACGCCTCCCACACTACTCGCTTGGAAATACCAAACGGCTTTGCTTTCCTCATTGGCTCCTCCCATTCCATGGTTGACCAACAAGCAAAACTGGTCGATACAACCCCTTCGCTCCATCCCCATTACGGGACTTCCTCGCTACTACGGGTTGTTCCGCCCCTGTGCCCCGCATCGGTACTCTCG
>JBHHZW010000444.1:0-2406 GCA_046758305.1 Bacteroidota bacterium
GGGTTCCCCGGCCTCCTGCCATGATCACAGCGTATGAGTTCGACATAGACTCGCGTTCTGTATTCATGCGTTCGTGTACACTCTCGGGACCCTTGCAGAGACGGCGCAGAGAATTTCGTACGGGATCGTATTCATTCGATCAGCGAGCTCCCAGGCCGTGATGCACTCCGTACCGTCCCTTCCGATGAGCGTTACATCATCCCCTACCGTGATGTCTGTAGATTCACCGATGTCCACCATAAACTGATCCATGCAGATAACGCCAACAATGCGATAGCGGTGGCCGTGGATCAAGACCTCTGACTTATTGGTGAGCAGCCGGCTGTACCCATCTGCGTAACCAATTGGCACCGTCGCGATCCTCGTCGCCCTGCTCGTTATGTACTCCCTTCCATAGCTGATGCTCGTGTTCGCAGGGACCTCTTTCACGAAGACGACACTTGATCTCAAGGCCATGACAGGCTTGACCGGCAAGCTTTCGGAGGTTTCTTTGGAAGGATAGACGCCGTAGAGGATAAGCCCGGGTCGGACCATGTCCAAGCATGTTTCAGGCATGTCCAGGATCGCTCCGCTGTTCGCGATGTGGCGAAGCGGTATTTCCATCCCCATCGCTTTGATTCCGTCGATGGCTTTCTGGAACCGTTCAAGCTGCCGCTGGGCGAACGTTTTGTCTGCTTCATCCGACGTCGCGAAGTGCGTGAAGATTCCGACGATTTTCAGATGTCCCAAGGCAGCAACGTCCTTCGCGAACCGCGAGGCGTCTTCTGCATGCACGCCGATACGCTCCATACCCGTGTCGATCTTTAGATGCACCTTCGCTTTTCTCTTCCGCCGCTGCGCCGCGTCGTCGACACACCGCGCAATGTCGACCGAAGGAACTGCCAGCTCGAGATCGTAATCCACACAGGTGCCCGCCTGGTCCGGTACGGTTCCAGCAAGGACGACCACAGGCGCAACGATTCCGTTCTGCCTCAGAAGAAGCCCTTCCTCAGGGTACGCTACACCCAGAGAATCAACGCCGAACCCGACCGCGGCCTTTGCGACCTCCACGATGCCGTGTCCATAAGCGTTGGCCTTGACCACCGCCATCATCTTGGTTTGGCTTCCGACCTTTTTCCGAATCTGCTCAATATTGAAGCGGAGAGCTCTAAGATCTACTTCGGCGCGCGTCGGGCGCAGGACGTCTGATGAGCCTATTGGCATGAAATCTCAACGACTTGCAAAATATAAAGGATTACGCTCTGAATGTCAACGAAATGTCCCAGTTGGCAATTATCGGCGCGGAAGCGATACACGTGTAACGATCGTTTCATCCAAACTTGCTGAACAACAACGCCCGCGACGGAATACGAAGCGGGCGTTCCGACAAACTCGATGCTTCAGTATTAACCAATTCGAGATGCCACGTGGAGGCGGTTCACCGCCCGCATCAACGCCACACGTGCGCGCCTGATATCGATATCGGCTTTCTTATCAGCAAGCCGTTGTTCTGCCCGCTTCTGCGCTCGCTTTGCTCGCTCCAAGTCGATCTTCGTCGCCGGCTCCAGCGTCTCGGCCAGCATTACGAGTTTGTTCGCACGGACTTCCAGAGATCCCCCACTCGTCGCGAAGTAGAGCTCCTTCCCCTCTTTGTCCCTCACTTTCACTTCCCCCACCGCGATCGCAGCTAACAAGGGCGCATGGTTGTATAGCACCTGAAAACTCCCCATGACACCCGGGGCGGTGACACTGAGCACCTGTTCACTGTAGATCATTTTTTGCGGCGTGACGAAATCCACGCGAAAGGTCTTATCTGGCATGCATCAATTCCAACAGCGGACCGGCTTCAAGCTTCCTGCAGTTTTTTCGACTTCTCGATCGCCTCGTCAACAGTTCCGACCATGTAGAACGCACCTTCCGTAAGGTCATCTATTTCGCCTTCGACGATCGCTTTGAAGCCGGCAATAGTGTCTGCGAGTTTCACGTACCGTCCCTCGGTCCCAGTGAACGCCTCTGCGACGAAGAACGGTTGAGACAGGAACCGCTGGATTTTTCGCGCACGCTGCACGGTAATTTTGTCCTCATCCGAGAGCTCATCCAATCCAAGGATGTTGATGATGTCCTGCAGGTCTTTGTACGTCTGAAGAATCTCTTTGACGCGCTTTGCGACAGAATAGTGTTCATCGCCCACGACCCCCGGCTCGAGGATGCGGGAGGTGGAATCGAGAGGGTCCACCGCCGGATAAATTCCGAGCTCTGCAATCTGACGAGACAGCACCGTCGTCGCGTCGAGGTGACTGAACGTCGTCGCCGGAGCAGGATCAGTCAAATCATCGGCGGGCACGTAGATCGCCTGGACTGAGGTAATCGATCCCTTTCGCGTCGACGTGATCCTCTCCTGCAGTTCACCCATTTCGGTTCCCAGCG
>JBHHZW010000445.1:0-2403 GCA_046758305.1 Bacteroidota bacterium
ATTGACAGCCGACCCCTAGCCTGGGAGTTATCTTGGTGTGTGGTTGGCTGTTTTGCTACCTGGGGGCGAAGATCTTGACGGTTAAGCGATTCAGGTATTCACGTTCCGGGTGTCGTATCATTCAGCAGACCTCCTGTTGAATTGGGGGCTCTCCCCCTTTTTTATAGGTACCTGCCATATGGCACAACTATAGTTGGGCTGCAATCTGAGAGAAGAAAGGACCACACCGTGGAATATGACGAGCTTGAGTTCAAGATTCCGGAACAGAGCGATGATTACAACGAGTGCTCTGACTTCGTAACAACCTCTATCGAGAGCATCATAAAGGATGCTATTGAAAGTGGCCGGAACAAGATTATCATCAACACGAACCTCAAACTGGGTCTCCCAATGGAGAACATTAACAAGATCGCGGGCCCTTTTGTCGAAGCTTGGGCAGTGGAAGTATTCGAAGACGTTCTCGAAGACGCAAATAACCGGTATTCACTAATCAACGTCGAGGCAAAGGAGCGCCTCTACATGGCTGATGTGATCCTTCAGTTCAAGAGGGAGCGGAAGCGGGAAAGTGGCATCACCGCCGAAGTTGACGTGAAGGCAACAGCAGAAGACATCAAGTCCAGCGGTAAATCCCCGAACATAACGGCTTTCAGGCGGATTCGGACAGCGTATGTGGAAGATCCTGACTACATTTTTGTTATTTTGTCACTCAAACATAGGGTCTACTCGACCAAGAACGTGATGACTGGCCTCATGGACGGTATCATGGAGGTTGTTACTTACAACGCCTATGACCTCAAGTTTCTGTCCAGTTCTGACATAAGCTATAACCCGGCCCTGGGCACCGGCCAACTTCAGGTGCGAGACATTCATTATGTCACTCTGACAAAGCGGACAACCTGGGAGTTCTGCCAGCTTCTTGACCGTAAGTTCATCAGCTCCAAAAAGGGCTTTTCGGAGTGGCTTGAGCTGGCCAAAGCATGCGAATGGATAAAGACCGATGAGTAAGATAGAAATCGTCACGGGAGACGCCCTCACTGAACTTGGGAATATCGCGTCAGAGTCTGTCGATCTGGTGGTAGCCGACCCTCCGTACAACCTAGGGAAGGATTACGGCAACAACCACGACATCCAGGGCTTTGACGAATACCTCTCTTTCTCGCGTAACTGGCTGCGTCACGCTCACCGGGCGCTAAAACCCACCGGAACGCTTTATGTCTTCATGGGGTTCCGGTTCATATCTTATCTGTATGATATTCTGGACCGCGAACTGGGCATGCTTTTCAACAGTTGGATCGTTTGGCATTACACCCAGGGTATGGGAAAGACCAGGGGGTTTAGCCCAAGACACGACGACATCCTCATGTTCACCAAAACAACGAGTTTCAAGTTCAACTTGGACAACGTTCGAGTGCCGCAAAAGTACTACAGAAAACGAAATAACATGCGGGGTGCCAACCCCGGTGATGTATGGACGTTCTCTCACGTCCATTACTGCAACGTAAACCGCCAGAATCATCCCACCCAGAAGCCTGAAGGGCTTATTGAACGCATGGTCCTCGCGTCAACGGATGAAGGGGATCTTGTCCTGGATCCCTTCGCGGGGAGTGGAACGACGCTGAGAGTGTGCCAGCAACTCAACAGGTGGGCAATAGGAATCGAGATCAATCCAGACTACGTCGCAATGACCAAGAATCGACTCACGCAAGAATTCGTTGGTTTTGACAGCGTCGACCCACGCATGGAACGCGTTCCCCTCGATTTGCGGCAACCAGACATACGACGGGACTATCTCGAAAAGCATAGGCAATGGTTTCTGCAGCACCACGAAAACGCATTGAAGAAATTTGAGGAATCAGTCGAGGTTCTCTATGGCAGCAACTCTGAGTCGTCAGCACGACAATTGAAACTCCTTGAGGAGAGGGAGGAATATGAGCCCAACAATCGCATCGACTCGGACGGGGAATAGCGCAGAGCGAAGCGGCGCGGCTATTCCCCGCCGGTCATGCGTGACGTTAGCCCACACATTCAATCGAAATGTCATGTCCTGAGCCAAGTCAAAGGGCCAGCACTTCAGTTCTGCTGGCCCTTTTTGGTTGCTTGTCCTGGCAGCGAAGCCAGGGCTGTTCAAGGAGTACGCCCTCTGGACATCTTTTGAGATACAGGCTATAATGATGGCAGGTGAGGGAACCTTTCGAAGGCCACGAACGTCCAATATGTGGACAAAACTGAGGGAGGAGGAATGTCATGAACGCACGATCTGTACTTTCGCTGTTGCTAGTCATCGCTTTCTTGGCCGGCTGTGCCCCGCAGCCGGAACCAGTTACGCCAACTGAGGAGGCCACGCCCACGCCGGAAGCAAAGGCCACACCGACGCCAGAGCCCAAGGCTACGCCGACGCCGACA
>JBHHZW010000446.1:0-2402 GCA_046758305.1 Bacteroidota bacterium
GCAGGAGATCTGCCCTACAGAGAACTCAGGGAAATTGCCAAAAGATTTGAGGAGAAACTGGAGGCCGTTCCTGGCGTGTCGAGCGTAAAGAAGTACGGCTACCTTGCCCGGGAGATCAAGGTGGAGGTTTCTCCGCAAGCGATCCATGAGTATCAGATCCCTTTGCGAGAGATCATTGCTGCCATTCAAAGTCGCAACGTCCGCGCGACAGCAGGTTCTTTTGAATCCTATACGAGCGAAAAGGATCTGGTCACGTTGGCTCAGTTCCGGAATCCCCTCGAAGTGGGGGACGTCATCGTCCGATCTACCTTTGAAGGACCCCTCATCAAAGTGAAGGACCTGGCCATTGTGAGGGACGACTTTGAGGACAAAAGAATTCTCTCCCACGTGAACGGCAAAAGGGCTGTTTCCTTTCTTCTCAACAAGAAAGAGACCGCCGATGTGATTCGCACCGTCGATGCGGTCAAAGAACTCGTCAGGGGAGAAAACGGGAACCTCCCTGAAGGGGTTGAGATTCTCTTTTCCACCGATCTCTCTCGTTATGTTCGCAATCGCTTCGATGTCGTCCGGTCGAACGGTCTGATCGGTCTCGTGTTCGTGATGATCATGCTCTCCCTATTTCTCTCCATTCGCAACGCATTTTGGGTAGCCATGGGGATCCCTGTAGCTTTGCTGGGTGTCATCTTTCTGATGCCCCTGTTCAATGTCTTTCTCGATAGCATCTCTCTCGCCGCCATGATCATAGTGATTGGGATCATCGTCGATGATGGGATAATCATTGCTGAAAATATCCAGCGCCACCGGGAGAAAGGGGACCCGCCCCTGGTGGCGGCTGTGGAAGGAATTCGAGAGGTCTTTGGCCCGGTTCTGACCACCATCCTCACCACGTTCCTGGCCTTTGCCCCAATGTTCTTCATGACGGGCACGATGGGAGAAATGGTCTTTGTCATTCCACTGGTGATCAGCCTTGCGCTGTTCATTTCTCTGTTTGAGGCGATCGTAGCTTTGCCCGCCCATCTCATCAAGGGGTTTCGTCGTAGCCCGGAAGGATCAGTGATACCCCACCGTCGAAATTGGTTCGATCTTCTGAGAGACCCATTTCAGCGTATCGAGCTTCGTATCCTTCGATTCCGATACGCTTTCGTCGGACTATTCGTCCTCTTCCTGGCGGGCTCTGTCTGGTTTGCCGCTACTTTTATGAAGTTCGAACTTTTCCCATCCAGTATGTCAAATCTATTCAGTATTCTGATAGAACTTCCAGCAGGAACGTCACTGCAAGCCACATCCGACAAGCTAAAAGAGGTCGAAGAGTTGGTAGCAGGTTTACCGGATGACGAGTTGGAGTCATTCGTCACCCGGATCGGAACTCAGAAAGTGGCTATGATGGCTGAGTTTCCCCCTGGCGAGAACGAAAACTGGGCATTTATTACGGTGAACCTCACTCCCTTCACAGAGCGATCCAGGAACGCTGACGAGATTGTCGAAGACCTTCGGCAGAAGACCGATGAACTCAAGGGGTATGATAAGATCCTCTATCATATCGCGGCAGGTGGGCCTCCTGTTGGGAAACCCATCACGCTCCGGGTGGTTGGGTCCAATGATGCGTTGAGGGCACAACTTGCCGATTCCGTGGAAGCCTTTCTCGGTACGCTAGCGGGTGTGAAGGACATTAACCGGAACGACAAAGTGGGGAAAGACCAGGTCGAGATCAAAATCAACTATGACAAACTCTCAAGACTGGATCTCACCGTGGCCGATGTTGCACAGAATGTTCGCATCGCTTATGACGGTGAGGTAGTGACCAGCGTACGCTATGGTGACGAGGATGTGGATTTTCGTGTATTGCTTCAGGAAAGAGCTCGCAAACGACCGAAGTACTTAGGTGAACTCCTGATCCCCAATCGGCGGGGACGGCTCATCTCTTTGAATGAAGTTGCCTGGCTCAAAACGGGTCCTGGTCCCTCCAATTACTACCACTACGATGAGAAGCGAACGATTACGATTACAGCTGACATCACCAAAGGTAAAAGTACTGCCATCGAGGCAACCGATGCTGTTTTGAACGAGTTCCATCTGGACAAAGATTGGCCGGGCATGCGATTCGTCGTTGGGGGCGAGGCGCAGGAGACTGAGGAATCTATGCTCAGTCTTTTCAAGGCATTTGTTCTCGCTGTCGTCGGGGTGTATTTCCTTCTCATCCTCCTGTTTAGCTCTCCGACACAGCCGATCATGGTGATATCGGCCATCCCCTTCGGCATTATGGGCGTCATCGTGGCCTTCGCTCTGCATGGGGAGCCACTTGGCTTTGTGGCCATGCTAGGCGTGATCGGCCTTGCTGGTGTTTTGGTCAACGACTCCCTCGTCCTGGTCAACCATATCAATAGGCTCCGACGGCAAAGACC
>JBHHZW010000447.1:0-2398 GCA_046758305.1 Bacteroidota bacterium
AAGAGGGAATCTGCTCACTGAGGATTCGGATTCCGTTCTCGAGGGTCGTCTTGCGGTACGTTGACTGCAGGCCTGGGTGGGTCAGCCAGCCCGCCATCGGTCTGGCGGGGAGACGAGATTCATTGAAGCCGTTCATCATTCGTAATATGCGGCGGCATCCGAGAAATCTTGAACTTAACCGTACAAAAGGCGGTTCAATATAGCACTTTTCGTCAGGAGAGTCAAGTAAACCATTTGTTCGACAATTTCATGTTTCGTCATTTTTTCAGTAGAGTCAGAAGTTTTGTCACCACCATATCGATGACGACTTCGTTCTCTCCGCCTTTCGAAACGATGATGTCAGCCCACCGCTTGCTCGGCTCAACGAATTCAAGATGCATAGGCTTCACCTGGGTATCGTACTGCGCGATCACGGAGTCGAGCGACCTTCCGCGCTCTGTGATGTCGCGTCGGAGTCTTCGAAGCAGCCGCTCATCCGCATCGATGTCCACAAAGATCTTGATGTCCATCAGATCCCGCAGTTCCTTCTCGACGAAGATGAGAATTCCCTCGACGATGATGACGTCCCTGGGGTAGACCGTTACTGATTCTGACTTTCGGGTGTAAGCCTGGAAATCGTACGCCGGTCGCTCAATTGGCTTCTTCTCCTTCAGCTGTTTGATGTGTTGTACGAGAAGGGATGTATCGAGTGCATCCGGGTGGTCGAAGTTAATTTCGGAAGGCCTGCGCCCTGGGAACTCACTAAGGTCTCGATAGTACGAATCGTGAGACAGGATCACGACGTTCTGGCCGTCGATTCGTTCGACGATCTTCCGCGTAACGGTCGTCTTTCCGGAAGCGCTTCCCCCTGCGATTCCGATCACAAGCGGAATCATGGATGAGCAATCAGGAATTTCAGGTTATCAGTAACGGTCAAGAGTAGGAGTCTTGCGACCGCCGAGTTGAGATTGTAATCAAATATAGTTTTGCTCTCTGGAAGCCGCTTCGTACTTCCTGCACTTCGAACTCTACACGATCTTCAACACGCTTACCCTTCCGTATATCGCTCTCACGGCGAGAAGGATCGACTGGAAGGGGCGGACGTTGAGCCCAAAACAAAAACGTCCCGCCTCCTGAGGAAGCGGGACGTTCTGATCAAATGTATCCCGTTACTACCAGCGACGTCGAGAGCTCGCGATACCGAGTCGTTTGAGCTTATAACGCAGCGTTTGCTCGGTCATGCCGAGGAAACCAGCCGCTCGGGACTGATTGAAGCCGAACTTCCCGAGTGATCGCTCGATAATGCCTTTCTCGATCACATCCAGCGATTTGTCGAGGATGAATTCCTGGCCCGTCACAATGTTGTTGATCATCTGGACGACTTCGGTCTTCTCGTCGACCAGTTCCGGCGGCAGGACGAACTTTCCGCCGCTGGAGAAGAGCACGCATTTATCGATAACGGCCTTGAGCTGGCGGATGTTTTCCTGCCAGGTTTGCCGCACGAGCACATCGATGGCGTTGATGTCGATGGCCAGCTGACCCAGGCCGAGTTCCTGGGAAATTTCGTTCGCAAAATGTTTCACGATTAGCGGGATGTCTTCCGGTCGCTCCCGCAGCGGTGGGATCTCGATCCGGTCAAACCGGACCAGCTTTGCGTAGAGGTCATCGAGCAGCTTGTGGTTCTCGACAAGCATCTTCGGGTCGTCCTTCAGAGTAACGATGAGCCGGATGTCAACGGCTGCTCCTGTATCGCTTCCGATGCGGCGCGTGGTGCGCTCGTTGAGGAAATTCAGAATCTTCATCTGATTTCGGAAACTGGCTTCCTCGATCTCCTCGATGAGCACAGTGCCGCCGTCGGCGATTTCAAAAAGTCCTCGCTTTGAAGTATAGGGAAGTCCTTCCACACCCTTATCGTATCCGAAGAGGGTAGCTTCGAGCTCGCGGTCATCCACGACGGACAGGTTGATGGAGAGGAACTGTCCCTGTCCGTTGTCTCCCTTGCTCATAGCGTAGATATTCTTGGCAACCGCACCTTTACCCGTCCCAGCTTCGCCCACGATCAGGACGTCGTTCCGGAGCTTCGCGAGTCTATTTACGTGTCGGATCAAATTCTCTGTCGCGCGGCTCTTTCCGACGATAGCGTATTGCATTACATCTCCTTTGGTATGTTTCGGTCTTCTTCCCATAATTATTGAATGGTGCTTAGTCAATCTTGAACTAGTGAACATCCTTGAGGAGCTTCACCAGCATCCTCTGGAACCAATTACGTTGGCTTGGATTCTCGCTGTGCAAAAAACCTTCCACGAACCGCCTTCGGGTTAAAGAAATGAGAAAGAACAAGATTATCGACCCAATCGCGCCAACGAGTAATATGTTGAGGGCTATGAACCAGTTCGTGCTCATAGAATTCTCCCTGAAC
>JBHHZW010000448.1:0-2395 GCA_046758305.1 Bacteroidota bacterium
CTTTCGTTCTTCCGGGTATACTCTGGCACGGTGCACCCGGGGATGGATTTGATCAATACTTCGATCGGGAAATCCGAACGATTTGGTCAGGTATTTGTCATCAACGGCAAGGAGCGAAAGGAGGTGGCTCGCCTGCCGGCGGGAGATCTCGGCGCTGGGGTGAAGCTGAAGGATACCCATACGAATAACACCCTGTCCAGCAAGGACTTTCCGGTCCTGTACCCACCGATTCAATTGCCTCCGCCCGCGATCCGAGTGGCCATCCTGCCGCGATCAAAAGGAGATGAGGAGAAGATCGCTGCGGGGCTGCATACGCTCCATGAGGAGGACCCGACCTTCCTCGTGTCGGTTGACCCTGAGTTGAATCAGACAATCATCAGTGGGCAAGGCGAATTGCACCTTATGATCATCGTGAAGCGGCTTAGGGAGCGGTACGGCGTTGAGGTGGACATGGTGGAGCCGAGGATTCCCTACCGGGAGACGATCAAGGGCGTCGTGGAGGACTCCGAGTACAAACACAAGAAGCAGACGGGCGGTCGCGGACAGTTCGGTCACGTGCATTTGAAATTAGAGCGCCTGCCCCGCGGGTCGGGATTTGAATTCGAGAACGAGATCGTTGGCGGCGTCGTGCCGGGTCGCTTCGTTCCGGCTGTCGAGAAAGGCGTGGTGGAAGCGATGCAGAAGGGTGTGCTCGCGGGGTACCGGGTCGTCGATGTGAGGGTGACGCTCTGGGACGGGTCGTACCACACGGTGGACTCGGACGAATTGTCGTTCAAGATCGCAGGCCTGATGGCTTTTAAGAAGGGGTTCCTCGAGGCCAGACCGACCCTGCTGGAGCCGATCAACGAACTCGAAGTAATCGTTCCGGAGGACTACATGGGAGACGTGATGGGAGATATTTCGAGTCGACGAGGAAAGATTCTCGGAATGGAATCGGACGGCTTCTATCAAAGAATCAAGGCGCTTATTCCCCTGGCAGAGATTCACAAGTACTCGACCGTGTTGCGGTCGATGACGCAGGGTCGAGGGCATTTCACGACAAAATTTTTCCACTACGAGGAAGTCCCGCGGGAGATCCAGGAGAAAGTGATCGCCGCAGCGCAGAAGCAGAGGGGGGCTGCGGCGTAGCTGTATCCTGATTCGTCGGGGTCTCCGACCCCGATCTACGCTACTGGGTAACAGACATGGAACGTCTCTGGTCTCCTTGGCGCTCGCAGTACATCGCCGGCTTTATGGACTCGGCCAGGAAAGGTCGGGGCAAGAAGCGCTGCATCCTCTGCAGCGCCGCAAGGGCTCACAGGGACTCATCTCGACTTGCCCCGACGAAGTCGCAGCTGCGTCGAGGCAAGTCTAGCCGGAGTCAAGACGAGAAGAATTTCATCCTCTGGCGCGGGAAGCACTGCTTCGTGATCATGAACCGCTACCCGTACAACAGCGGTCACCTGATGGTCGTCCCGTACAAGCATGTTCCCTCCCTCACGCGACTCACCGACGACGAACATCTCGAGATTTTGCACGCCATTCAAAGCTCCCTCAGGGCGCTCGAATCGACGGTGTCCCCGCACGGGTTCAACATCGGTGTAAACCTCGGCCGAGTCAGCGGAGCTGGCATCAATGACCACGTACATTACCACGTCGTGCCGCGCTGGAGCGGCGATACGAACTTCATGCCGGTCTTCGCCGACGTTAAGGTGATTTCGGAGGACATGAAAAAGACGTGGAAGAGGCTGAAGAACGCTATGAAAAACCCGTAGTAACCGATCCCCTGATCGGTTTATGCCTCTGGCGGAACCGAATCGGCGTTCGCTCTGCTTCAGCCCTCTAGATTGAATCTGGAGGCCAGTGCACGTTCAAGGCACCTTCACTACTGGTAGGTCTACCACACCTCATGGCTCCTGCCCGACAAGTATCTTGGCGACGATAAAATCCAGCCGTCCTCAAAGGAATGGCTTCGGCATTCTGGTCTGGTAGACAGTCAGGGCTCGACCTACGAACATTCCGCGTGAGATTAAACCTTTTCCTTTGTTGATTATCTAATAGGCAGGTCATGTTCTGATCTGGCTCCATGCATGAGATCCCGAAACGACGAACTTTCGATCCTTGCCCGAAAAACGGGGACGCAGCCCCTTTCTGCGCACCGCGCCGCCAGGTCGGGGGAGGCGGAGGTAACTGACGAAGAGCTCGTTGAACGATTTCGGGATGGCGAGAAGGAATCCTTCGACGAACTCGTCCGTAGACACCAGAAGCGTATCTACTTGCTCGCACGGCGCATCGTGGGGAACCACGATGACGCAGACGACGTGGTTCAGGATGTGTTCGTAAAAGTGTATCACGGGCTCCGAAAGTTTCGCGGCGAATCGAGTTTTGCTACCTGGCTGTATCGCATCACGACGAA
>JBHHZW010000449.1:0-2394 GCA_046758305.1 Bacteroidota bacterium
TAGAGCTCCGAGAGCTCGTTCAATTCGTGATAGTGTGTTGCGAAGAGGGTCTTTGCCCCAACCCGTTCATGTAGGAATTCCGTGAGGGCCCAGGCAATGCTGATACCGTCGAAGGTGCTCGTTCCTCGGCCCACTTCATCGAGCAAGATCAGACTGTGGTTCGTTGCAGTGTTCACGATATTTGCGGCCTCGTTCATCTCGACGAGAAATGTACTTTCCCCGGTAGCGATGCTGTCCATAGCGCCGACTCGGGTGTACATTCTGTCGATGACCCCGATGTGAGCACGTTTGGCCGGCACATAGCTCCCCATCTGCGCCAGCAACACGATGAGGCCAACTTGCCGCAGGTAGCTTGACTTTCCACTCATGTTTGGTCCGGTGAGAATGATGATCTGGTTCTCACCGTTGTCGAGCACCGTGTCATTCGGGATGTAACGCTCTCCGGGAGGAAGGAGTCGCTCGATGACCGGATGGCGGCCACCTTCGATCTGGATGCGTGTTGATTTGCTGACCTCAGGACGGCTGAAATCACAATCCACCGCTACGTCGGCGAGAGCTGCGCAGCAATCGAGGGTAGCGAGGGTGTTCGCATTTGCCTGAATCGGCTCAGTACTTTTCGCGACTGTTTCGCGAACTTTGTTGAAGAGCTCGGTTTCGAGTGTTAGAATCCTTTCCTCCGCACCGAGGACTTTTTCTTCGTATTGCTTTAGTTCCGGCGTGATGTATCGCTCGGAATTGGTGAGTGTCTGTTTGCGTTCGTAATCGGAGGGTACTTTGTCTTTTTTTGTGTGTGTTACCTCGATGTAGTATCCGAAGACGTTGTTAAATCCAACCTTGAGCGAAGGTATGCGGGTGCGCTCCCGCTCTTTCGCCTGCAGGTTGGCGATCCAGGTTTTCCCTGAGTGGGCAACGTCGCGGAGCTCATCGAGCTGGCCACTGTAAGCTCTTTGAATAACACCGCCGTCGGCAATGTTTGTCGGAGGATCATCGACGATTGAACGGTCAATAAGCTGAACAACATCCGCAAGCGGTTGTAGACGGTCGATCAACGCCGAGAAAGTCGGGGGGGGGGATTCAGCTCCCGCAAGCAGATTCTTGATGCGCGGAATTTTCTGAAGAATTGTCTTGAGCCAGACTACTTCACGAGGCGTCGCGCGGCCGGTCGAGATCTTGGCAATCAAGCGTTCCAAGTCACCGATTCCGGTCAACTCTTCGATGACCTTTCGGCGCATCTCCTGATCGGCAGCAAACTGCGATACCATTTCCTGGCGCTCAATAATTGGATCGAGTATCTTAAAGGGACGAGTAAGCCATTTCTTGAGGAGTCGTCCTCCCATCGGAGTCCGTGTGCGATCGAGGATTGACAACAATGTTCCTGATTTTCCTCCTTCGCCGAGTGATGAAATGATCTCCAGGTTGCGGATTGTCGAGGAAGGCAACACCATGTATGCGCTTACATCATCCGGGACGATCTTCCGGATGTGGGGGAGGTTCGCTTTCTGGGTTTCTTGCAGGTAGTTCATCACGGCTCCTGCAGCGACGACGCCGAGTTTCAGTTCCTCGACACCGAACCCTTTGAGCGATTGCGTCTTGAAATGGTTGATCAATAGTTCATAGGCATAATCATAGTTGAAGATCCAGTCCTCCAGTTTTGTGTAGATCCCGTCATACCGATCCTTGAGGATTTCCTGGACCGCCTCGAATTTACTTTTCTCTACCAGAATTTCCGATGGGTCCACATTCGAGATTTGCTCTCCCAGCTGATTCATCGAAGGTTCGCTCAGGGCAAATTCACCGGTCGAAACATCAACGAAGGCAAACCCGAGGATTTCATCGTGTTCTTGCGAAGGGGAAGGAAAATGCAGGGCAGCAAGGTAGTTGTTTTTCTTCTGATCGAGGACTTTTTCCGAGAAAGCGACGCCCGGGGTAACCACCTCGATGACGTCTCGCTTCACAATCCCAGTAGCGAACCTTGGATCTTCAAGCTGCTCACAGATGGCCACGCGGTAGCCAGCCTTCAGTAGTTTCGGCAGGTAAGTGTCGAGCGCGTGGTGGGGGAAACCGGCGAGGGGAACATCTTTTGCAGCTCCATCTCCACGTCGGGTGAGCGTTATTCCGAGCACTTTTGACGTGATCGCCGCGTCATCGTTGAATGTCTCGAAAAAATCCCCCATGCGAAACAGCAGGACCGTGTCCGGATACCTCTGTTTGATCTTCTGGTATTGTCGCATGAGTGGAGTGGGCATAGCGGCGGCTGCAACTTTGAGTGCTTGGGAGTGAAGAGAATGCAGAGCTCTTGTTCAAATAACGGAAATTCCGCAAGAAAGTCAACGGCGCGTCTAAGCTTCGATCCAATCGGCGAGGTCGACACGCGCATGGTTGATCCGCGTCTGC
>JBHHZW010000450.1:0-2387 GCA_046758305.1 Bacteroidota bacterium
CAGCCTTTGTAGCGCAGTACCCAGGTGCGCTTTTCTTTGGAACAATACCCAAAAAGGAAGATACATTTATAATAGCTGCTTCAGGGGCTTTCATCAAAATTGGCAAAAATAGTTTCGTTAAATGGACAATGGCTCTAAAGTTAATGTCAATTTCTTCATCTATCTTTTCAATGGCATTTTCATCATCATGGAAATCAAACCTGTATTGAATACCAGCATTATTTACAAGAATGTTTAAACCGCCAAATTCAGTCTTTATCAGTTCCACTGCCTGCTGAATTTCATTCATATTTGAAACATCACAACGGATAGTATGAATGTCAGGGTGTTGTCTCTTAGCAAAGTCCAATTTTTCTTGATTGCGGCCACAGATTATCACCGTATTCTCGTGGTTTAAAAACTCCTTGGCTAGTGCAAGACCGATTCCAGAAGCACCCCCGGTTATAAAAACTGTATTTTTACTCAACTCCATGCTGTATACCTTGGGTAATAGCTAAACTCCTAGACCTGATAAAATTCACCGAACGGGCGAGATCAGCTGCCCTGAGCGAGCGGAGCGAGTCCAATGGGTCAGCTGCATGGAGTAGTTCAAGTTAAGCGGCTATTGACACCTTCCAGCACCCGAGTCCTTAGTCATATGCGATATCCAGTTGTCCGACCTCTCTGACGAACTGACTGTTCTGCGCCGAGGACGAAAAATAGAGTCGCTTCGTATTTGCCGAGTAATGGTATCCTGTGGTGATTAGCAGATCCGGGGTACCATCGCGGTCAAGGTCGCCAACCCAGTCGACTAGAGCGGTCGGATCTGAAACTCCGTCATGTGACCACAGTACCTGGCTCGCGTCGTCACTCTTTAGGAGAATCCTCATGCTCTTTAGCCGGTGTTGTTGCGTCACTTCTGCGATGATTTTGTAAATTCTTCCAGCTAACTCAAACTTGTACGGTGTGGGAGGCCGTAACTGCTTGTTGAACGAGTAGTGGACGAGCCTGTGCTTAGCCTCATTAAAAGTGATTGGGCCCTCTTTCAAGCTAAGGGTGCCAGCGAAGTGGATAACTGCACGGTCGGCACCCGGTCCCCGCAGCTTCCTCTTCGTAAGTGGTTCGTCACTTATGTGAGGGGCTAGATACTGGTAAGACTCGACCTGAATCTGTCTGCGCTTCAAAACATAGGACTCGTTGTGCCTGAGCACCGCCCACAATGTAGCGCCATCTGGAATTACATGAATTGGATGATCCACATTCACCCCAACAAAAAATTTCAGGGGAGTGGCCGACATCGCAGAAACGATGAGTGCTAGAGATAGAAAGAAAGTCACGACTCTTGTTGTCTGCACCACGCAACTCCTCCCGCTTACGATCGCCATGAGCTGCGCGGCCACGGGCTGGGGCAGAACAGCGGGCGTTTATCCGCGTCGGCTCGATGGCGTTGTTCAGGCTTTGTGAGCTCTACGTCTCCAAAATGACACTACGAGCAAAATCAGAACGCCGATTACCCCCAGAGCGAGGCAGAGAGCATCCGATTCCTCAGCTGAGATAATACCCACTAAATCGTTATCACCTCCGAACGGATACATCGGTCGAACATCAGTGTGCATGATGCTGTCAAAGAATACGTGGCTATACGTGCCCACGAAGGCTCCTACCGCCGTCCCTGTCCAGGTAAGCCTGGGCTCCACGTAGAGCCAATCACGCTGCTTAGGGCTTAGCCTCCAGTTCCACAAACGAATCAGCCTCTCGCCTAGTGGCTTCCCTACAACTAATAGGACGGTCCCCACGACACTGGCACCGAGAAGAGAATGCACAGGGCCGTGGAGTAGATTACTCCCTCCAAGAAAGCGCCCGATAGCCTCAAGGTCCATCGCAACCTGAGTCAATCCGAAGACGACAAAGCTAAATCGCCTTCGGCCGATCGCCTTAAAGACCGCGCCAGGACCCAAATGAAGGGGTGTAATGGGCATTTCTTTTCTCAATCATGGAAAGAGGTTCATAAGTCGGTTATGATACATGCGAATAACAACAGAAATACCTGGACTAATAATGACCAAAGAATATGTTTTCGATATGGCTTATCCATAATAGCGGCTAACGGCCGAACCCAGCGCCCGCGCCGAAGCTGCGGAAGCAGCGTGGGCGGATCCTCCTCCAACGACAGTTTAGCTGGCTGACTTGGCAGTAAGCTTTGCTAGATTTGTTCAAAGGGTTACACCTGTAAATTCAGGAATTCGCTTTTTCGGCATACCTTTATGATCATCAGCAGGAAGGTAGCAGGATCCAGAGAAGAAGCGTCTCAAATCCTTCAGGAAGCTGAGAAGCAGCAGAAGCAACTGCTTCTGGAGGCTCAAGAGGAGGCCTGGAGGATACGCTCCGGCGCCGAGTCGGAGTTCAAA
>JBHHZW010000451.1:0-2385 GCA_046758305.1 Bacteroidota bacterium
AAACAGAAGTGATCCCGAAGGGCCTCAAACGCTTCCAGAACTTGGCACTCTCCAGAACAACGGTTGGAGCTCGAAAAATTCGAGCCCGGTCTCGAGCTTATGGCCGCCAGACTCCGAGCCGACGCGCCATACTGGGCCTCATCCTTGGCCTCGGCCGCCGGAATCCCTTGATTCGACGCGGCCGATTCGTCCTCATGTTCCCCCGACGCCTGGCGAGGTCAGACCCAAGGAGCGACCCCGAGCGCAGGCAGGGGGGCAAGACTTCCCTCTGCCTGGCGTCCGACCTATAACGACGATCCGCCAGCACCTTGGCGTGTTGCGCGGGAAGCTTGCGACGATGTCCCAAATCTATGCATTGCTGTAGCTCCTTCACACCGTTAGAATATTGACAGTGGTGAAACGCAATGACTAAGAATCTCGAAGCGATCATTAACGAGTTGCCCCCTGAACTTCGCCAAGAGGCTCTAGATTTCGTGCAATTCCTGATCGAGAGACGATCGAGGAAAACTCAACGAAAGCCAAGCTTCGATTGGGCTGGTGCACTAAAGGACCTGAAAAATCAATACAGCTCGGTGGAGCTCCAGCACAAGATCTCCGAGTGGCGGATAGGCGAGAGATGAGGCTCCTCTTAGATACGAATATCTTCCTTGAAGTGATTCTGGAGCAGGAAAGAAGCGATGAAGTAAAGTCTCTGCTCGAACGCATCAAGGAACATCAGTTTCTTATTTCGGACTACTCCCTCCATTCGATCGGGCTTCTTCTTTTCCAGCGAAAACAACACGATGTCTTCTCACTTTTTGTGAAAGACATGCTGCTGAATGCCAGGATGGTGGTGACTTCTCTCGCCTCAGAAGACATGGCCGCAGTAGTGGACGCAGCCAGAAGGTTCTCCTTGGATTTTGACGACGCCTACCAATATGCCACAGCGGAGAAGTTCGATCTTGTCCTGGTCAGTTTCGACAGCGACTTCGACCGGACCGAACATGGAAGAACAACTCCCGACCGTGTCTCCTCTTGAAAGTTTCTCACTGCGACCGACACCCGCTGGCCATCATCGCTATTTTCTTCGCAACCTGAGTCTCGCCTATCTTTCCCTCGACCGTCCGGCGCCCAGCCTTTCTGGCGGAGAGGCGCAACGCATCCGCCTGCCCAGCCAGATGGGCTTCGAGCTGGCCGGCGTCTAAAGCACAAGATCAAAGGTCTATCTCGACAGCCTTGGCGGTCCTCGGAAGGCCAGAGGGGCTAATCTCGGAAATTCATGCGGCCCAGAAAGGAGCCGCCAGTAAAAGACGAGAACCCGGGGAACCTGCCACGCGTGCCACCAACGGAGCCGAGAGACAGGTATACCTAGACCGCTGCGCCACTTGAAAGCCGCTGTTTGTGCGGCTTTTCATGACCACACAGGAAAAAAGCTTGACATGTGGTATAGTGTTATAGTTGACCATAACACGTGCCGCTGTTCGCTCGCACCTGAGTAGGTGAGGGAAAGCCCTGACCCGAGAACCAAAGAAGCCTGAGGAGAATGAAAATGAAATACCTATCCGTTGCTCTGCTGTTGCTGTACAACCTGGCTTTCGCGCAGTCTGACGCGCAAAAGCCGCCAACCAAGGCCGCGCTGTGGCAGGCGCAGATATCGCCCGAAAAGGCCGCGCCTACCGAAGCGCAGCAAACCTTCGCTCTGATGAAAACGCTGGCCGGCTCGTGGGAAGGTCCTGTGACTCTGGATCCGCTGATGCCCGGAATGACCGAGCAGCCGATCAACCCGTTACACGTCACGATGCGTGTGACTTCCCGCGGAAACGCGATCGTGCACGAGATGCAGGAAGCAAACACCCCGTTGGACCCGTCGCGCTATGACCATCCGGTTACGATGTTTTACGTGGATGCCGATCGGCTTAACCTTGTCCACTATTGCGACGCGGGCAACCGGCCGCGCATGACGGGCAAGATCGCACCGGACGGTAAGTCTGTGGAGTTCGATTTTGTCGAGCTTTCCGGTGGCAACGAACACGGACACATGCATCACGCGGTGTTCACCATCATCGATGCGAACCACCACATCGAGGACTGGACGTACATGTTGCCGGGGGACAAGGCCATCCACGCGCGCGCCGACCTGAAGCGGACAAATGCTGGGAGCGGTACCTCGGGTAATTGAGATGACCTTGAAAAGCTGATGGACCGTGAGTGGAGCGACGGTCAGCCGACCTACCGCCAGCTTCGCGACCGCGTGGTCGCGATGATACTCGACGGGATCCTCAAGGAAGGCGATCCGCTGCCCTCGGTGCGCACGGTGGCGGCCGAATATCGGGTCAATCCGCTCACGGTTCTGAAGGGCTATCAACAACTGGTCGACGAGCAGCTGGTCGAGAAGAAGCGAGGCAT
>JBHHZW010000452.1:0-2374 GCA_046758305.1 Bacteroidota bacterium
TGGGGAGTTAAATGATCGGGCGAATCAGTTAGCACACCATCTTCGTGGGCTGGGAGTGGGACGCGAGGCGCTTGTGGGAATTCATATGCATCGCTGTCTCGATATGATTGTTGGCCTTCTTGCAATCCTGAAGGCAGGGGGAGCATACGTGCCCTTGGATCCCACTTATCCGAAGAAAAGACTGGCCTTCATGTTGGAGGATTCCAAAGCGACGGTTCTTTTAACCGTGGGAAGGCTAGCCGGGAAACTGCCCGAACATCAGGCCAAAGTAGTCTGTCTGGACAGGGAGTGGGAGTGTATCTCCCATCAGCCGAATGAAAATCCGGATAGCGGGGTGAAGGATAATAACCTTGCCTATGTAATTTATACTTCCGGTTCCACCGGAAGGCCTAAAGGCGTCATGGTTGAACATCGAAATGTCATCAACTTTTTTGTCGGAATGGATGCCGATATTGACCATGTGCCATCTGGTACTTGGCTGGCGCTTACCAGTATCTCGTTTGATATTTCTGTATTGGAGCTTTTCTGGACGCTTGCACGTGGTTTTAAAGTTGTGCTCTTCGATTTCGCTTCCGTCATGTCAAGCCCGAATGTCCTCAATATTGTCAAGGAAGAAAGCAATCCATCGGTGATTTCAAGTCGTACTTTCCCCGCTTTAATTCGTCGACATCATGTTACTCACTTGCAATGCACTCCTTCCTTGGTGCGAATGCTGATTTCGGATCCAGAGTCGTTTAAATCGCTCCGCTCCCTCAAGAAGTTGATCTTGGGTGGTGAATCGCTCCCGCCTTCTCTTGTGGAGCAACTGAGCACTGTTGTTTCCGGCGAGATTTACAACATGTATGGTCCAACTGAGACGACCGTCTGGTCAACGACCTATCGTATCGATAAAAGCGAAAAAGCTGACAATTCGGTCTCCATCGGTCGACCCATTGCAAATACCGAACTCTATATTCTTGACCGAAATTTGCAGCCTGTGCCGGTCGGGGTGCCTGGCGAGTTATTCATCGGAGGTCAAGGTGTTGTTCGTGGCTATCTCAATCGCCCGGAATTGACCAATGAACGGTTTGTCCCCAATCCGTTCAAAAATGGGCCCAATGGCAGTTTGTATCGTACGGGTGACTTGGTTCGCTACATGGTGGATGGGAAAATCGAGTTTTTGGGGCGACTAGATCACCAGGTGAAAATTCGCGGTTACCGTATAGAACTGGGAGAGATCGAAGCCGCGCTGGAACAGCATCCTGCTGTACGAGAGGCAGTGGTCATCGCGCGCGAGGATATCCCCGGTGATAAACGGTTGGTGGCTTATCTGACTACAAAATCAGAATCTGCACCTATCATCAATGAACTACGCAATTTTCTGAAAGAAAAACTGCCTGACTTTATGGTGCCTTCGGCATTCGTTTTTCTGGAAGAGTTGCCACTGACACCCAATGGCAAAGTGAACCGTCGCGCCCTTCCGACTCCGGAAGCTGTTCGGCTGAAGCCGAAGAAAGATTACGTCGCTCCCCGATCTTTCACGGAACAATCGCTGGCAAAACTCTGGACCGAGGTCCTCGGTATGGAAGAAATCGGCTTACGTGATAATTTCTTCGATTTGGGTGGGAACTCACTTTCGGCTGTGCAAATTACCAATAGAATATGTCAAACTTTTGACGTGGAATTACCCCTACAAATGTTCGTCGGTGCACCAACTCTGGCTGGCTTGGCTCAGAAGGTGGATATTGCCCGGGTAGAAAGAACCTTGAAACAGCTATCGTTCCCAACAAGATTGGCGGTGGAGGTTTGCGCTGACTGCAACCTGGCTTGCGCCATGTGTCACCACCCGCAAATGCGGCGGCCAAAGGGCAGGATGCCGTTTGAACTTTGGAAAAGATGCGCCGACCAGATCGCCGATGTCTCACCAAGCACCCAGTGTTGGTTCTCTTTCTGTGGTGAACCGTTGCTCGAACCGGACTTGCTTTTACGGATGATTGGCTATGGGAAATCGGTAGGCCTACGTTCGCTGAACATCAACACGAATGGCATGTTGCTCACTCCCGATCTCGCAGAGCCCATTTTGGACTCCGGCGTCGACCTTGTCGTTTTTGGGATCGATGGGTTCTCAAAAGAAACCTATGAGCGGATTCGCATTGGTGGCGAGCGCGATGAGCTCTACGCGAATGTCGAGCATTTTTTGGCCGCACGGCATGCCCGCCGCGCCGGCCCTGAGGTGCAGGTGCAATTTATCGAGATGGACGAAAATGAACACGAACTCGAGGAGTTTAAAGCGTATTGGTTGGAGCGCGGTGCGGTGGTGAAAGCGCGCCGCAAGTTGAGTTGGGGCGGCAAATTCGAAACCTCCTTGTGCGTTCCGGTTGAAGAACGCATTCCG
>JBHHZW010000453.1:0-2366 GCA_046758305.1 Bacteroidota bacterium
TGCGTGGGACATAACGCATACGGACCGTGTAGGAACCGGTTTCCTGCAATCGCAGTGCTATCAGCCCATCTCTATTGAATAGCTCCCCTCTGTTAGTGTGCCAGTCCCCATGGTAATTCTGATTGATAACGAGTGTGCCGGGCGTCTTGATATCAACTTGAACCGTAATCGAATTCGGTCGAAACGTGCTTTTCGCCATCGCATCTTCCAACTCCAAAAAGAACACTTCGCCCCGATACTCAGGATTCGGGATGTAGTTGTTTTTCTTATTCACAAAGTATTTTGGGATGGCTTTCTCATCAATAGGAATACCCGTATGCCAATCAACGGTCCCGACATTTCGGATCAGGTTAAGGTAGGTAACGGCGCGAAACGGTTGTTTCCGACCGCGCTGGAGAGCTTGCCCCTGGACGCTGTAAAACTTCTCTTCTGGGACGAGGAACTCAGCGGGCGTCTCGAGAGTATAGGTATCGCGTTGGATTTTCGCCATCTTGGGATATAAAAACCACACGCCTGCTACGATCAGAATAATGGCACAAAGATGCTCTAACCATTTGGGACGCAATTTCCTCAGCAGCCAAAAGGACTGTCCCGAAGCGACAGCGAACGTAAATGCGATCTGAAAACTGAAGTATTTGTAGGGACGGTACAGGGCGTTGAATATCGGCAACTTCCAGAGCGGCTTTAGCAAATCAACTGGCGCGTTGTAAGCAAGTAAAAGCCATCCGAATAACAGGAGGTTAATCCCCCACGGCAGCGATTTCTTCCAAAAAACGGGCAACGCAAGCACGAAAAGAATAACCGGAAACCATCCAATTGTAACAAGTCCCAGTCGCCCTTTCCAGCCAATTGCCTCCTGCCAGAGTTGCTGAAATGTATAAGCATAGACGCCTTCAGGACGATATGTCTTGGGATGGAAAAATAAGTCAATATGTCTTAGACCACCTTTGGCGTTGATGAGTTCAAGGGCGGGGAGAATGCGTATCATTCCAATCAGAAAAGTCACGATCAAGGCCAAGAGAAAGACCTTCATCGGTCGGATATCGACTTTCCTCTGCGGCCTCTGTGGGGCAAACGTGCTGAATATCGGAACGATGTCCAGAAGACAGAACATCCCCATGTAAAAGATAGTCATGAAGAAGGTCAATTTTCCATCGGAAAGCATTGTGTAAAACACAAACGGCAGGATTAAGAGAGCGATCTTTCGCCCCCGGCAAGCCAGTCCAATTAAAAGCATACACAGCGGCAGGAAAGCCGGGTATACCTCATTCGGATTCCCGTCCTGGATTCGCAGCGGCACGAACAAGCTTGTGCCGAAGATCAATCCGACAAAGAGGGCACCCCACCGCGTGTATCCCAGGACATACCGCGCCAGCGCATAGGCACTTAATCCACCGACTAAGAGCGCCAGATAAACAATGATCTTGAGCCCCATCACCGTGCCGAACAAAACAGATAAAAGCACAAGAGGATTCAGCGTTGGATCCTCTGGATCGCCGAGGGTTGGATAACCTCCTCCAAACCAATACGACCGCAATGGGAACATATGGTATTCGAGGAGGCTTTTCCTCACAGCTTCATGGCGGGAGGCGTATTGAAAGAAATCGTTGTTAAAATTCAGCCTATCTCCCGATGCGAGTGGCGGGATGGACGACAGGGTGACAACTACGAATATTATGCCAAATGCGAAAATATCTGATCGGTTTTTCACGAATTAGAATTTTATCTTCAAACCTGTGCTGAAGGTGTTTTTCTTATAGAACTCTCTGGTGAAGAAGACAGTGTTCTCAATACGCTCATAGCCGAATTGTAGGGACACCTGATGGGAGACGTCATAGGTCGCCCCGATTGTTATACCGCTCTGATCATCGGTCCTGATCTCACTCAACTCGTAGCCCATGTCCGGCGTCTGGTAAGCTTCCAAATTGTACGCCACAATCTGATAGGTGAACCGGAGCGATAGCTTCCGAGTTGGTATGCTCAGGAGGATTATCCTGGTTCTGTTGCCGTTGAAATTGAAGGCGCGACTGTTTGAATTGGATCTTACAACCTGGTTTAGCAGCGTGAGAGTCGTGGTGTCGTTGAGGAGGAAACTCCGGAATCCCAGTGTGATAACATTCTGCCGATCTCGCTGCACGCCATCCAGTGCTATCGGTCTGTCACCTTTGAAATCGATGGGACTGCGGTTGTATACACTGGATTGATGAGCGTAGCCTACCTGTACCGTGAAGGCACTGGATATGTTATGAGACACATTCATACCGATCTGATGATAAAGGAAGTTCCGCGCCTGGACTTCCGGCGCATCATTTTGAAACCACTTTCGCTCATTTCTGTATGACAAACGCGCTATTGTCTTTTTCCCG
>JBHHZW010000454.1:0-2364 GCA_046758305.1 Bacteroidota bacterium
CGTTTCCCTCGTCGTGGACAACACCACACTCGTGAGTGCCCTCACGACTCCTTGCCAGGATTGAATTTTCGAAAGAAGTTTCCCCGACGCGGGAACCTTTTGAGAACTTCGGAGCGTTGGACGGTCACAATTGCAGAGCTTTTTCAGCATTTCCGCGCAGCACTCGAACAGTCTCGGAAATATTGCCGGTTCGAAAGATCCCCGAACCGGAAACGATGACCCGGGCTCCAGCCTTAACGACGGCAGCTACGTTCGACTGATCGATTCCCCCATCGACTTCGAGATGCGCGCTGGAACCAATCGCTGTGAGCATCTGAGCGATTTCCTTCACCTTTCGGGGCGACGAAGCAATGAATTGCTGACCACCCCACCCGGGGTTGACCGTCATCGCGAGCACGAGGTTTACATCCGGCAAGATTTCTTTCAGAACAGCTGCAGGGGTCGCGGGGTTCACTGCGACCCCAGCCCGGGCACCGAGCTCCCGAATCCGATGGATAGTTCGGTGAAGATGGCGGCATGCTTCGTAGTGGACAGTGACGCCGTCGGCACCCGCTCTGCGAAAATCCTCAATGAATTGATCGGCATTCTCGATCATGAGATGGGTGTCGAGGGGCAGATTCGTCACTTTTCGAATCGCTTCCACCACCAGCGGACCGAATGTAAGATTAGGCACGAAGTGTCCATCCATCACATCGAGATGCAACCAATCGATCCCGCCTTCTTCGACCGATCTGATTTGTTCCTTGAGATTTGAAAAATCTGCGGAGAGAATAGAAGATGCGATAAGGATCATCGGGAGAGTCAGGACTAATGTTCCAAGAGCTGTTTTTGACCTTTTGCGGCTACCTGAACAACAAACAAATCGACTGACCGTCCAGTGTCCACAAGATCTCCCGCTCGAGGATACTGGTCGATGACGGTATTCGGTAGGAACTCGCTGTTTGCTTGGTAGGTGATCTGTCCCACCCTTAAATTCCGCTGCCTCAATATCCTCTGTGCTTCAGGGAAACTTTTGCCAGTCAGCATCGGCACCGCAATACGGTCCGCACTCGGCCCCTGACTCACCACGACGACGATGCGCGACCCCTGCCGAATTTCCGTCCCCGGGGCTATATTTTGTTCGATAATCGTGTTCTCTGGGAAATCCAGGGAGGGCTCATACCGGACCGCTCCCAGCTGCAGCCCTCGCGTTTCGAGCTTAAAACGAGCATCTCGGATCGATCGACCTTTGAGACTCGGAACTTCCACAAGGGGCTCTCCGCCACTGAGCGTCAGGTAGATCCTTCGACCAGGCTTTACAGTGGAAAAAGCGATCGGGTTCTGCTGCAGAACCGTGCCTTCCGCATGAGTTGGGTCAGAACGAACGTAGCCCTGACGAGGTTCTAACCCAAGAGAATCGAGCAATCGGCGTGCCTGCTCGAACGGCATGCCGGTAACGTCGGGAACCTGAAGCGTACTACCCCGGTTTACGTAAAGTGGCATCAGTACCTCGTCGAAGAAAAAGAACACGAGCACCACAATGCCGATACCGAGGTAAATTCTCTTGGCAAAGTCTGATGTCAGGAGGCGAATCAACATCGTGACGGCTATCCGGTCGAAATTCTCGCCGATACGCAATATACCAAAATTGGCCTTCACCCACAAGCAGATTCCACGCACTTCGCGCACGGCATGCTCAGCGCGGAGTTGCTTTCGTCGAAAATATTATGTTAATACGGTAGTCAACAGCTCTTCTTTCTCATAAGCGGCCTGTTGGTGCGCTCACCGAACGGGTAACGGAGAGGGCTTACACGCCTTTTCCCTCCGCTCACACTTCTGATGAACCAGCTTCAGCAAAATATCCTCAGAACCCTCCTATATTACGACATTTTTTCGTATCCCTCGAAGCTACAGGAAATTTTCATCTTCCTTAAGATCTTTCTCCTGAACCAGAGAAAGTTTTTCTGTATTTACTACTATGTCACAGAAGACAACGTCGAGATTCGCGACCTCGGATGCGACAACTGCTCAAGCCAACTGTTATTTTGTAGTATGTCCGCCGAAGTGCAAAAGTACAAAAAGAACCACGGTTTATCAAAAGGACGTTCAAGCTTCATATTCCACCGATTAATTGTCACCCGATTGTCATGGACCGACTGTCTGACGGGGCTGAGAACATTTTACCACAAATTCCGACACTCTATTTCTCATCAACGCCCGACGAGAGTAGCTCAAATGGGAAATCCTACAACCTTGTGTTCGCTTCGCCATTCCTTGGCCGCCCGGTTCCTTGAGATTGCCATGACTTTGCGATATATTCCACGTTGTAAGAACATCTCGTTTCCAAGAGAGCAAAAAACCAACAGATTTCGAAGAGAGATAACC
>JBHHZW010000455.1:0-2359 GCA_046758305.1 Bacteroidota bacterium
TCAGGCAGGGCGATTGGGGAGACAAGGTGTACATCATCATGAAAGGGGAAGTGGAGGTCGTGCGGGAAGAACCGGGGAAAGGAGAGGTCCTACTCACCAAGCAGGGCCCAGGGGACTGCTTTGGGGAGCTGGCCCTGCTCAGCAACGCCCCTAGGTCGGCCACGGTGCGCACCGTCACAGCGGTAGATGCCCTCACGATCGACCGAGGGGCTTTCAACTCTTTGCTGGCTGGCTTCGCCCCGCTTCGGAAGATTTTTGAGCAGATGAGCCAGGAACGCCTCGAGAGGGACAAGGCCCGTTTAGACATTTTGGAGCGGGAGTTACACTGACGCAGCACCATCGGGAGGCGATCGTGCCCCAAGCACAGATTCCACACGGTGTTCCCCCCCATGAGCCCTTGACCGCCGTCACATTTGCCAATCAGATCGGAATTGGTTTATGCATCATCGCTCTCTTGGCCGTCCTCTACACGGCGATCTATCACCGGAACCGACTCTTGGAACCGAAGTTGATGTGGTTACATCTGATCGGTCTTGCTATCCTGCCATTGTTCATCTGGTTCCTGGGCAACTTTGTGGCGATTGAAGGGGCGAAGAAGGCCGCGTTCTGCGGTTCCTGCCATCCTGTGATGGATCCGTACATAAACGACATGCTAGATCCATCTAGCAAAACGCTCGCAGCCTCCCATTTTCAGAATCGCTATATCGTCGCCGAGCACTGTTACGCCTGTCATGTCAGTTACGGGCTCTTTGGCACCTTTGAGGCAAAAATGGCGGGATTGAAAGACGTGTATCGATTCTATACCGGGACCTGGGAACTTCCTATTAAACTTTCTCTCCCGTATTCCAACTGGAACTGTTTATACTGCCACGACGGGTCCAAGAAGTTTGAGGACTTGGATCTTCATGTCGACTTCCGAGAGGATTTTGACTCCGACGACGTGTCCTGCCTCAAATGTCACTCCCTCGCGCATCCCCCACAATCAACCCCACGGCATAAGAAAGAAGGCGCGTGAATACGGTCCTTTCAAACATTTTGGCCGATTGGTACAAACGGACTGCCCTCATCCTTGCCCAAGTCCTGACCGTCTCGGCCACCATCATGGCAATCATCCTCTTCGTCAATGTCGGTCCGGCGACAGTGACTGTGTTTATGTTGGCAGCGCAACCTTTTATCTTGCTCTCGATTCTCATATGCCTCGTAATCGTGGTCACGACACCAGAGCGGGAGCTGATCAAAGAGCACTTTGCACGAGGAGCAATTATCTTCCGAAAAGGGGAGATGGGGGACAAGGTTTACGTCATCGAGAACGGGCAAGTGGAAGCGGTCGAGGAGGAACCCGGAAAGGAGGCAAAGGTCATTCGTACCATGGGGCCAGGAGATCACTTTGGCGAGATTGCCCTCATCCGACGGATTCCACGAACGCTGACTGTCCGGGCGGTGACTGACCTCGACGTCCTTGCCATTAAAGCTGGCGCGTTTACCTCGCTCTTCGCCCATTTGCCGGTGCTGAGGGACACCTTTCAGCAGGTGGTGGAGCGGCGCCTGGAAACCACGAAGCAGGATGTTCACCGCAGCCATGGCGAAAGTGGATCTTCACTGTAGCTTTTTTTTGCACCCCGCTTCGACCATTCTTTCATGCAATGACAATTCAGTCGTTGCGTGCAGTGATGTGTGCCACGAAGAGGAGGAATGATGAGGACCCATGATATGATCATACCGATGAGGACCATGATACTAAACGTCATGCTGCTCCTGACACTTGTGCTCCCCGCTGTGCCAGCCGATGCCGCTGATCCCGCCGCAGGCGAAAAGATCAACGCAAAGCGCTGCACAAAATGTCACGGGAAGGAGGGAAAGGGGGATGGCGAGGAGCTTTTGAAGTTCAAGGAGAAGGCCAAGATTAGGGGCGTAGTCATCCCGGACCCCGTGGACTGGACCGACGCCGCGGCGATGTCGGAATGGACGGACGACCAACTTTTTGCGATCATCAAAAAAGGCGGAAAAAAGGTAGGCAAGGACGAGTTGATGCCGCGTTTCGGACGCGGGCGTCGTTCACTGTCAGATGCCGAGATCGCTGACCTCGTAGCCTACATCCGCTCTCTGGCGAAATAGGCAGGCACGGGCGTCGCCAGAGTAAAGCATAGCCATCGTACGCTTTGGTTTCGTGCTTTAGCCTGTGGCTCGAATGGACTATTGTCAACTCTCTGACCGACGCGACTTCACGTGCGAGTACCTGAAGACTTAAAGGACTTTACGGGCATTCTATTCGTGTGCACGGGGAATATGGTCCGTTCGCCGTTTGCCGAACTGTACGCCCGCTACCTGGGGTGTCCGCTGCCGGTCTCCTCGGCCGCCA
>JBHHZW010000456.1:0-2353 GCA_046758305.1 Bacteroidota bacterium
CGCCATTGACAAGAAATTCGGATTCCTGGTGAAAGATGTTGAACGGTATAAGAAGTACCTGACCAAAGACAAAAAGCTTTCCCAAGTCTCCGTCTCGACGTATTTGACTGCGCTCCGTCGGTTTTGCCAGTATCTTGTCGACATCAGGTTACTGGAAAAGAACCCGGCAAGAGAGGTTGGGGGGAATCGTCGCCCATCTTCACATTCCCGAGAAGCCCTGACATACCGCGATGTTGATGCTCTCCTCGTCGCAATCGACCGGTCCTCGGAAGTTGGTCTCCGGGACTACACGATCATCAGAATGATGCTGGGATGTGGTCTGTCCGAGATCGAGGTGATCCGGGCGGACGTCGGTGATATAAAAGACGTTGACGGTAAGAGCGTCATCGTCGTCCAGGGGAAGGGGCGGGACGTTAAAGATGAACAGGTGGTGATTCCTGAAGACGTGAAATCGGCGATCGACGAATACCTAGCGTTGCGAGCCTCGGAGGGCGGTTCTCAGCCCGATGGCCATCAGCCGCTCCTTCTGAGTGCGGGGAATAGGATACGGGGAAAACGGATGTCCACCCGCGGTATCAGGGAACGCGTCAACTACTATCTAGACGTGGCGAGAATCAAACGCGGTCGGGTGCGCAGACTGACGCCTTACTCGCTCCGCCATACGGCAGCGCTCATGATGGTCGAAAGTGGCGCGACTGTCCAAGAGCTGAAAGAACGGATGCGTCTCGGAAGCATCGCGACAGCGATGATCTATTTTCAACAGCGCAGGAAACTTGGGCGACAACAGAAGGTGGCTTGAAGAGAAAAAACGAGAGTAAACTTTCGACAGCTCATCAATGCGATATCCATTCAAAGAAATCGAGCAAAAGTGGCAAAGATACTGGGACGAGAACAGGACGAACGAACCTGACCTCAAGAAGGCCACAAAACCCTTCTACAATCTGATGATGTTCCCGTATCCCTCGGCAGAAGGACTCCACGTGGGAAACGTGTTTGCCTTCACGGGATCGGATATCTTGGGGCGAACAAAGCGACTCCAAGGTTATGACGTATTCGAACCGATCGGGTTCGACGCGTTTGGAATCCACAGCGAAAATTATGCCATAAAAGTCCGCCAGCATCCGAACCAACTCATACCGCAAAATGTTCGGAACTTTACTCGCCAGTTGAAGGAAGTCGGGTTGATGCTCGACTGGAGCCACACCGTTTACACGACAGACCCGAACTATTATCGGTGGACGCAGTGGATCTTCCTCCAGATGTACAAGGCAGGTTTAGCCTATCGAAAGATGGGACTTGTCAACTGGTGTCCGGAGTGCAAGACCGTCCTCGCAGACGAACAGGTCATCAATGGCGAGTGCGAACGTCACCCAGGTGTCCGCGTAATCAAGAAAGAACTGGAACAGTGGTTTTTTAAAATAACGGATTATGCCGAGCGACTGCACAACAACCTGAGCTGGATTGACTGGTCGGAAACTACAAAACACGCACAAGAGGTCTGGATCGGCCGCTCGGAAGGTGCGGAAGTGGATTTCCCTGTGGTTGGCCAGGAGGCAAAAGTCCGAATCTTTACAACGCGGATGGATACGCTCTTTGGTGCTACTTACATCGTGCTTTCCCCCGAACATCCGCTGATTGAGAAACTGACGACCGATGAACAGCGTCAGGCCGTTGGAGAGTATGTGCGGGATGCAAAGCAGAAGGATCGTCTGGAACGAATAGCGGGTGGACGCGATAAAAGTGGTGTCTTTCTTGGAGCATCTGCCCTCAATCCCGCCACGGAAGAGCCCATTCCGATTTGGGTCGCTGACTATGTACTGATGGATTACGGCACGGGAGCCATCATGGCTGTCCCTGCGAACGACGAGCGGGATTATGAATTCGCACAGAAGTGGGAACTTCCCATCAAGGAGATCCACGAGCCGCTTCCGGAGGAGCGAGTAACAGGAATCAAGATATTCGGTCGAGAAGGGATTTTGATTAATTCGGGACGATTTAATGGAATGGAGTCCGAGAAGGCTCGTGACTCCATAAGGGACTGGTTGGGGGAGAAAGCGGGAGCTGCGAAGACAGTCAATTATCGACTTCGTGACTGGTGCATCTCGCGCCAGCGATATTGGGGCCCGCCCATCCCGATGATGTACTGCGATACGTGCGGGATCGTTCCAGTACCCGAGAAGGATCTGCCAATCCTGCTTCCGGAGATCGACAATTTCTTGCCCGACGATAGTGGAAAGTCCCCCCTTGCTCGGATCGAATCGTGGGTGTACGCGGCCTGTGCGAAGTGTGGCGGAAGGGCGCGTCGTGAGACAGACGTTAATGATAACTTTCTCGATTCCGCATGGTATTTCCT
>JBHHZW010000457.1:0-2353 GCA_046758305.1 Bacteroidota bacterium
AAATCCGCAGTCGGGATCGGAACGTTGCTGGCGGAAGGCATTGGCGACACGATCCGCGTCTCGCTTACCGACGATCCGGTGAAAGAAGTGGAAGTGGGGAAAGAAATCCTCCGGTCGTTGAGCCTCGCCTCGCGCAATATCGAACTGATCGCTTGCCCCACGTGTGGACGTCTGGATATTGATTTGTTTGGATTGGTAGCGCGACTTGAGGAGAAGTTGGCGGGTATGAAAAAGCCAATAAAGATCGCCATTCTCGGGTGTGTCGTCAACGGACCGGGAGAAGCGAGCGAGGCGGACATCGGAATCGCTGCGGGAGGAGGAGTAGGACTTTTGTATCGAAAGGGGGAGGTGGTCCGTCGCCTGAAGGAGGAAGAGATTGTTGATGCTGTCGTGCAGGAAGTCATGGACTTTCAACCGACCGATGACGACGAGACCAGTTGAGACTCAGATTGGTAGGAGTGTGCGAGCGAATCCCTCCTGATCACGGAGGGATTTTTGTTTCGGTTGGTATTCTAGGATGTAGGACACAATACTTGGGATGCTAGAACTTTTATGGCTGTACATCAAGTAGCTTATATGCCATAGATTCAGTGCCAAGAATTTCAACTTGGCCCAAGCTCTTTTATCGGCAAGAAAAAACTCTAAATCATAAGTGCTCTCGGGTGGCTGGTGAACACAAACGCTCGCGACCGGTGCGTACTCCTATCGTATTCAAACGAGAAAGTTCGTATCAAAAAGAAATTTGTGCTAACCAAAAGTAACGCGGTGAGCGTTTGGCAGAACTCATTTTGCTAATGTAGTAGCGCTTTAGTTCCATCTGGATCTGATCATCTCTTTTCTCCAGTCAGAAGGTGGGGCGGCGAGTCTCGTCGCCCTACAAATGCATCCACCTACTGTAGTCTCTTCCCTCGAGGAAAGTCGATTCTTGTTTCTCCCAACCTAGTTTGTTATATTGTATGAGCCAGATTCTTCGGCTTAGAAAGAAGGTTGTTTGAAGACCATCAACATATTCTTCATCGGCGACATCGTCGGCACACCGGGTTTTGAGCTCGCCTCTTCCATCCTGAAGCAATACTTCGAGAAGTATAAAATCGATTTCTGCATCGCAAACGGAGAAAATCTCGCTGATGGCAAAGGCATAACCGAGAAAGAGGCGAAGGCGGTGTTTGGTCTTGGTGTCCATGTTATCACCTCGGGCAATCATTTGTGGGATCGATGGGAAAGTAAGAAGCTTCTTGCAAAGGAGAAAAAGGTCCTCCGACCCTTGAACTACCCGCGAGAAAACACCGGAAACGGTTTCGTGGTGTACGACTTGGGCGAGAAAGGGAAAGTTGGTGTGGTCAACCTCCAGGGCCGGACCTACATGCAGCCTATCGATTGTCCGTTCAAGACGGCTGATTGGGTCATCCACAAAATCAAGAGCGAGACCCGTGTCATCATCATTGACATGCACGCAGAAGCCTCATCGGAAAAGATGGCCGTTGGCTGGTATCTCGACGGTCGAGTGAGCGCCGTCTTCGGTACCCACACGCACACCCCGACCTCCGACGCACGGTTGCTTCCGAAGGGAACTGCTTTCATAACGGACGTCGGAATGACCGGACCGTACGACTCAGTCATTGGCATGCGCAAGGAGATGGCGATCAAGCGGTTCATCAACCAGACGCCCTATAAGTACGAAATCGCGAGTCATGACGTGCGCTTCTGCGCGGTTTACATCCAGGTCGACTCCGAGACCGGAAAATCCACGAGAATTGAACAAGTCATCTTTCCCGCGTTTTAGTTAAGGCAGTCAGGCACATTCTAATGCCCGCACGCATCATCGACGGTAAGAAAATTGCTGATGAAATCAAGGAGGCTGTGAAGCGCGACGCCGAAAAGCTGAAGGCTGAACATGGTGTTGTCCCTGGACTCGGGTTCATCCTCGTCGGCGAGAATCCAGCTTCGCAAGTCTATGTTCGCATGAAGGGCAAGGCATGCGAAGAGATCGGCTTCTATTCCGTGACCGAAAAGATCCCCATGGATACTCGGGAATCCGTCCTGCTGGAAAAGATCGAGGAGTGGAACAACGATCCCAAGGTTCATGGGATCTTGGTCCAGCTTCCGCTCCCGAAACACATGAACGAAGGGACGATCGTTCAGTCAGTCGACCCGCGAAAAGACGTGGACGGGTTTCACCCCGTCAACGTCGGAAAACTCGTCATGGGTCAGGAGACGTTTCGCCCTTGTACTCCAGCGGGGGTTCAAGAACTGCTTTTGCGGAGCGGTGTCGACCCCAGTGGTAAGCACATCGTGGTCGTCGGTCGCAGCAACATTGTTGGAAAGGCGGTTGCAAACATTCTTCTCCAACAAC
>JBHHZW010000458.1:0-2351 GCA_046758305.1 Bacteroidota bacterium
GATCACTGAGGGGATAGCATTTAGCCGCTCCTTAACGTCGAGCAGCCTGTCTTTCAGGGGAGCAAAGTCTCTTGCGATCAGTGCGTAAATGGCCCCTCCCATATTATAGACAAGGGGGTTCCATTCGTATTCCCGGAGAGTATCGAGCCAAAAGACCATCGACTGAAGGTTCGACCACAGGATTTTGTAATCGATCCGGTTCACCGTGCTGAGACGGTTCACGTCGATGGCAGCGAGGGAATCGAGGTATGTCCTGTTGAATTGCAGGTCTCGTTCCACGCCCTCCAGACTGTAGTCACCGAGGCGATGGTCGTACCGATGATCGCCCAGAGAAGTCGCCCACTCAGGATTCATTCGGAGAAATTGTTCGATGTAGTTTTGCGCGACGGACTCGAAGTGCTGATTTTCGGTTCGAGGTGGCGTGCAGGAAACTGCAACGAAGGCGACCATCATTGCGAGAGCAGGTCCGAGCAATTTCATTTTTTTCCTTTCGTAGCAATGAAATGTAAATGAGAATAGATTGCCGTACCAAGAGCGACCAGAATTACTCCGATGAGCCTTAAGATCCCCATGTCATATGAGAGCAATTTCACATCTGATGACAGGAGCGGATAGGGTACGACGACAGTGATAGAACCAGGCACAAGAAGGGTAAATATTACTGTCCGGAAGACGACTTTCATGGCTCTCATGGCTTAGTTCGAATTGCTCGGCCAGAGCATTTATGACTTCGCGGATGGTATGTTGCTGGCCACCACTTACAATCTTTAGGAGTGGTAACATGATACTCTGATAATCTGGAACAGCCATATCTTCCACGTCCTCAACATGTTGCTCTTCGCTAGCGCGTTGGTCGCGAATTGCCGCAGGCATTAGTGATCCGTCACCAAAAATCCAACGGTCTTATTACGAATTTGCAAGAAGATACGGCCTGCGTGTAAGATATGCAACTCGAAGAGTACAAAATTCCTTCTTACCGTCGGAAGAGTCGCTGCTGGAACCCCGATTGGCGTTCAAGCCCGTTCAGGTCGGGACTCGGCTCGTCTCGAAGAGTTGACTTTTCTCGACGAAGTCCTTCGGAAAGTCCCTCCCAGCCATAAAGGCTTAAGTCTTTGCCGGTAACAAATGGATGCGATGTAGCACCGTGTACACCGATCCTGTCGGTCTAAGGTCGCTCTTCACGACGTGCAGTTCCCGGCACTCCGTTATTTGGCGGTCAAATGTGGTGCTTTGCATGGTGCGAATCAAGTCCTGAATTCGCTTCGGGCTTTTCACCCGACCGAGCGTGATGTGCGGATGAAATCGGCGGCTTTCCTTCTCAAATCCAAATGGTCCTACGATGTCCTCGATCGTCTGATAAATTTTCAGCAACGTACCGTCTTCGTTTTCACATCCGACCCAAATGACCCTCGGACTGCGAATGTTGGGGAAACAGCCCAGTCCGTCGTACAGGAGCTGAAAGGGCTTGAACGGCGTCAACGTCGCCGAAAGATTCTGGATGATCTCGCTCAGAATCGATTCCTCCGTTCCTCCGAGGAATTTGACGGTAATGTGGAATTTATCTCTGGACTCCCAGCGCACATCCGCATCAGATTCTCGGAGAAGATTCTGGACTTCAAAGATCTTGTCCTTGATAGGCTCGGGGGTGTCGATGGCGATGAATGTGCGGATTTTGGACATCCGTTCTCCGCTGCGTTGGACAGGACACAGAGACCCGTACTAACCGATCCCTCTGCCTGTCCGCCAGTTGTTCCGCGAAGCGGTCACTTCGTGATTGGCGGAATCGGTGTTTGCTATCTCGCGGGTCTGGTAACCCGCTTTTATGTTAAAAAGCAAGCCTCGATGGTGGCTGACTAAGAACGTTCGCAACTGGTGTTCACCGATGCTGTGTGCAAAGGCGCAATCAGTACAATCAAGCTTTTATCAGCAGACATGTCTGCACTACACACGACAGCTGCACTACCTTGATCACATTAGTACTGAGGTGGGCACGCAGTCTACTACTGAGCAGACATTCCACCAGAGGCAGACGCTGCAGCGGGTCAAGAGCGTTGCCCACGACTTGACCGATTATGTCGATTGGCTTTTGCACGAGCGGACATCGTCTACTGAACCACCGCAGGGACATACGGTGCTTGATGTTTCAAGACATACCGGATGCGATTCAACAGCCTCCGGGCGATTGGTATGATCGCTCGATTCTTCGGCATCCGACGAGTCAACTTGTTGAACGCCATCATCAACGCAGGGTCTTTCCTGACTGCAACCCAGGCAGACTCAATCAACAGCGTTCTCAGCAACTGATTGCGACGGCGGGAGAGGCCTGTGGTGATCTCTCGGTCGCCACTGGA
>JBHHZW010000459.1:0-2340 GCA_046758305.1 Bacteroidota bacterium
AGCACCCGCAAGCTTAGTAAAAGTGGCGAAGAGATCCATTGTGGTGGCAAAGGCGCAAGTCGTTACACCCGCTGGAATCCGTCCCGGCCAGCGGAAGATAGCTGGCACGCGATAGCCGCCTTCCCAAGTGCTCACCTTGCCTTCGTAGAACAATCCCCCTGAGCCACCATCAAGCTTCTTGCCGAGCCATGGGCCGTTGTCGGATGTGAAGCCGACCAGCGTGTTGTCTTCGATACCCAACTTCCTAAGAGTCTTCAATATCTCGCCGCACGACCAGTCGAGCTCTTCAACTACGTCGCCATAAAGCCCACGCAGACTCTTGCCGCGGAACTTCTCGCTGACAAACAGTGGTACGTGCGGCATCGTGTGCGCCAGGTAAAGGAAGAAAGGCTTCTTGCCGGCGTTGGCCTGCATGAAGTGAATGGCCTCTTCAGTGTACCACTTCGTGAGATAGCGCTGGTCGGGCTCTTTGTCCGGGTTGGTGACAGTGAAATTACGGATTAATGGCGTCGGAGGCTGGTCTTTGAACAAGGGATTATTCGGTTGCGTTCCGGGACTCATGTCGTTCGAGTAAGGAATGCCGAAATAGTAGTCGAATCCATGGTTCAAAGGCAGGTATTTAGGCTTGCTGCCTAAGTGCCATTTACCGATACAGGCAGTTGCATAGCCAGCGCCCTTCAGTAGCTCGGCAATAGTGATTTCTTCATCGGGAATGCCACCGGTCGATTGCGGAATTAGCACTCGTGTGAGCCCACTGCGGATCGGAAGACGACCGGTGAGAAGGCCGGCGCGGCTGGGTGTGCAGACACTGGAAGCAACGTGGAACTGCGTGAGCTTCATTCCTTCGGTTGCCATACGGTCGAGATTGGGTGTAGCGATCGTGGGGTGTCCATAGCATCCAATATCACCGTAGCCCATATCATCCGTAAAGATAAAGATGATGTTCGGTGGTCGTCTCTTGCCGGTAAGCAAGCTATAAGAAATGGAGCATCCAGCCATCGGGGCTGCCACAGCCCCAAGACCCATCGCTTTCAAAAAAACGCGACGTGAAAAATAATATCTGCTCATCGCCTCATTATCCTTTTGTCAAGAAAATGTTCAGCGAAGTTCTTGAATTTCCAACATGGCGTTGTCCCACGGACAGCACAAGTCTTTCAGCTCATAATAACGCTCGATCGAAATTTACCAAATAAGTAGCTTAGCAATATTCTTAAACCTTCTGATGTCCTATATTACCAGACTTATCCCAGAACTTCTATCGTTTTGTGCCCTTATTAATTGTCTCTCTTGCCGTTATTTCTGGGACCGGTACCACCAGCCCATCAGGCCCAGCGCGTGTGAGCTGAACACGCCCAGAGTGGCTGAAATGAAAAGGTTCAAGCCCAGATGAATATTTGCTTTGAACCATATACCTTGGTGTGCTATAATCATCCCTGTCGGTCGAAATCAAATCTCCTGTCAGTTACCGGCCGGGCAGGTTAGGAAAGGAACATCGTCGTGCGTATCATACCATGCTTACTGTTGCTTGCCAGCTTTCTTCTGGTGGTAGTGGCCGATTCGTGTCGCCAGACCATCCAGACGCCCGTCTGCGAGCCAGGAGCCCCTGCGGGACCGGGTGAGCTCGTGCCGGAAGGTTTCGTACCGCTGTTCAACGGAATCAACCTGGATGGCTGGAAAGTGCGGCAGTCCCAGAACCAGGATTGGCAAGTTGTCGAGGGCAATGAAACCAGGTGGATCCGAATTCTTGTTAATTGTTTAAAAATGGGTAAGGAAATTCTATGAAAAAAATATTTGTGTTCGTCCTGACCATCGTTTCAATTGGCCAAAGTTTTGCCGCAACACATAAGAGCTTATATACTGTGAACACATTTGAGTGTATCGGTATATACTGCAAAGTCGATTCTGCGGACTTAGGGGAGTGCAAAGTCAATTATAGACCTTCGGGAAGCGAGCAATGGAAAACTGCCCTTCCTCTCTGGTTTGATGAGCGGGACAATGAATATCGAGGCAGTATTGTTGGGCTGACACCGGATACGGAATATGAAGTTGAATTAGCTTATGGAGAGCATGAAGTCCAATTTAAGACGAGAACTCGCAGTGAAGAATTTAAAATCGGCAAAACAACCTATCTCGATATCGGAGTAGAAGCCAGGACAATTCATATTACTGAATCGGGAAATGCCGATGGCTGGCATCTGGTTACACCAAAGCCGGGTTACAAAACAATCATCGATCCCGAAAATACACTGGATTATAATATCGTAGTTGAGGCCTCATTTGTGATTATTCGTGGTCTTGAATTGAAGAACGCAGCTATCCACGGCATCCTTATAGAGAAAA
>JBHHZW010000460.1:0-2338 GCA_046758305.1 Bacteroidota bacterium
TGGATCAATCGATTCGCAACGCGACTGTTTGCTGTGATCTTGGCCGTACTGATTTTCTGGCTCCTCGATTTTGTTGTGCAAGATCAGTAGTGTCCCAACATTTAAGTGAATAGATTCAATTGGTTATGAGAACTCCGTTGGCCAAAGCTCATATCAGAATCTGTAAGTACCTGTAATAAGGGTAGTTTTTCGAATATGGTGACGCTCAGAATCTGTAGAATCGTATAGAGACTGAGATCGATATGGAGACGCTTCCTGATGATGGCCACCAGCACGTACACGGAGACAGCAATCCAGACTTGGGTCTTGACCGCGTTGAGGCTGGTCCCGTAGAAGGCCTTGATTCGGAGGTGCTGTTTGATCCATTTGAAGAAGAGTTCGATCTGCCATCGACACTTGTACAGTTGCGTGATGGTAAAAGCGGGTAAGGTAAAGTTGTTGGTCAGGAAGACGAATGTGGTGTGGGTTTCGGAATCGTAATATTTGACGCGACGCAGTTTCGCGGGATAGCGCTTGTAGGGGTAGAATCCGGTCAGCACAATCGTCTGATCGCATCGGAGGCCGGTCGTTTTGTCGATGGGATGGGAATACAGTCTGCGGAACTTGAGATTGGATTTGGCTCGGATCACGAAGAACGCTGAAAAGCTGTTGAGTGTATGCAATCTTTCGAAGTCCAGATAGCCACGATCCATAACGTAGAACGCGCCGGGCTCGGGCAGGAGCTTGTCGAGGACGTTGACGTCGTGCAGTTTTCCGTCGCTGATATGAATGAACGTGGGGATGTTGCCGCGCAGATCCAGCAGCGTATGGAGTTTGATGGCAGCCTTGGTTTGGCGGAAGTGGGCCCAGGGGAACACCGAAAGACACAGGTCTATGGTGGTGGCGTCGAGCGCGTAGACGGTCTGGTCGAGTTGGACGCCGAAATCCTCGTGGCTGTACAGACGGCGTGCCCTGTGAATCAGCGATTGAGCGAGGTCGGCATAAATGCGCCAGTCGCGGACCTTGTTGGCATTGGCCAAGGTGTTTCGTGAGACCTTGCCTCGAATCCCGATATGGTAGAGCTTGCTTTGTTGGGCACGCAGGCACGCTTGGATATCGCGCAAGCTCTCGCGATAGGTGAGTTGGGCGAAGGCCATGCACAGGTATTGATCCAAGCAGGAAAAGTGTTTCACCTTGTAATGGCCGCGATACCGATCGACACACCGCCGGAACGTGTGCATAGGAAGGTGATCGATAATCTGAGAGAAAATGATCTTGCCAGAGTACATTTGCCAGCCCTCTCGCCGAAATGGTCAGAGGATGGCTGACGCCGGGTTCCCGTTTCAAGTCGATGACAGGCAGAAATGAATATAACTCCATGATATATCAAAGGGTTACAGGCATTACGAAGTCAAACGTTGGGACACTACTGATGCGCAGCCCCTAAGTATTCGGGCCATTGAGTCAAATCCCGGCTGAGATCCTCCTCGGCCAGTCGCTGCTCAAAGGCCGGGTCGAGCTTTGCACACTCAGCGGCCAGCCGAGTCCCTTCCAGTCGATGCAGTTTCTCCCGCAGTGCTTCTTGGATTGCCCGGCTGCGACTGGGGCACTGACCCTGGGCGACCAAGCCGTCGATTCGAGCCAGGAGTTCGCCATCCAGAGTGATTGCCACCTTCAATTTCGCCCTGGTATGACATTCTGTCATACCAGGCGAAACACATCGCTCTTCGTGTCTGTCGCCTCCGGTCGCCCTGTGGCTTCAGTCAGCCGCGACGTATGCAGAGCAACTTCCAACACAGCTCGGGCCACTCCACACGAGTGTGGTACAGGGGCACGCGGCACGTGAACCGTCACTCGCTCGTGGTCCGGCTGGCTGAGTTTGCGCGAATCGTGTCATCGACTGCGACCGGTTTCTTGGTAGTTTCTCAGCAGCTCAGCCTGCCCCACAAGCTCGCGATGCTCGAGTCGATCCTCACCACCCCGTCGCAGGTTTTATGCATTTAACTTACCAAATGGGGTCAGTTATTAACGTGAAATTTGGAAGACTTGTTCGAACCTTTCGGGATCGGCCGTTTTTCGAAACCAGGGAACTGGGCATGCTCTTCCAGGAGCCCTCTGCCCAGATTCAGGCTCGGCTGTCCCGCTGGGTGAGCCAGGATCGGCTCATTCGGCTTCGAAGGGGAAAGTACCTTCTGGCACAGGAATACAGACGACGGGAAGCTTCCCTCTATTACATTTCCAATTATCTTTACCGCCCATCCTACGTCAGCCTTTACAGCACTCTCGAGTTCCATGGTCTGATTCCGGAGGCGGTCGGAATCGTCCACGCCGTAACGAGCAGGCATGGCGAAAAATGGGA
>JBHHZW010000461.1:0-2329 GCA_046758305.1 Bacteroidota bacterium
CCTTGCGCGTTGCACCGGTGGTTGTCCTGATGGGCGCCCGGCAAACCGGCAAGACCACGCTGGTTCGCTCGCGTTCGGGGTCACCCATTAGCAGGCAGGTCAAGAAGCACAGACGTTACTGAATACAGCCTTGTCGAGCAATCAGCGATCGCTCTATTCTCCCAACTACGCTGGGAGACCGCGAATTGCTTCTATGAATCGTTGGGCGATTCACCCTCACCTGTGTCCTCTCCCAGTGGGAGAGGAGGTCCGGAGCTGCCGGAGGATGCGGTGAGCCTTGCGGTTGAGGAGCTCACGAAGGACCGGGGGTTAATGAGTTTCTCGCTTGACTAATAACTTGACTTATACTTGACTAATCTATAATCTTGGTCCATGGCCTATCAGCCCGTTTTCACCATTACACCACAACTATTGGGGCTTATCGAAAAGATCGCAGCGCTGAGGGAGAAGGTTCTTTCCGCGACGGTTCAGGTCGCGTGGATTCCCGCTCTCCAAAAGGACACCCGAGTTCGCAATACCCACAGTTCGACCGCCATTGAAGGCAATCCCTTGACCCTGGAGCAGGTGCGTGCAATTGAGGAAGGAAGGTCGCTTACGGCTCCGACCGAGCGCGCGCAGAGAGAAGTGCTCAATTATCTTGCCGGGCTCAGGTTTATCGAAAAGCGCGCGCGTAAAAAGCTCATATCTCATAATGACGTGCTCAACCTTCACGCGATCATAGGCGAAGAGGTGATGGAACAGGGAAAGGCTGGACGCTACCGCGAGATCCCGGTTAAGGTCGGGCGATACATTCCACCGCCGCCGGAACAGATCTCCGGTCTTATGGCTGAATTGCTGGATTGGTGGAACCGTGAGGCTCTCCAGTGGTCTCCCGTCGTCTCGTCGGCGATCATCCATTACCGCTTCGAGGAAATTCACCCGTTCGCCGATGGTAATGGCCGCACCGGTCGCACGCTGGCCTTATGGGAACTTTACCGACGGGGCTTTGACACTCATCACATCTTCTCCGTCGATGAGTTTTACTGGCAGAACCGGCCTCGCTACTATGACGCGTTGGAGGCCGTGAGAATGCAGGGAGGGGATCTCACGGGCTGGCTGGAGTATGCTGCGGAGGGACTCCAGGTCACGCTTGAAATGGTGTGGACGCGGTTGCAGCGGTTTATGGCGGAGGGCGGGTCGAAGAAAATCGTCTTGCGACCGAAACAAGAAAAGCTCCTCAACATGCTTCGGGATCACACGAATTTAACCCCGCGGCAGATTTGGGAAAGTCTTGGCGTCTCGCGACAGGGAGCCATGGACCTTTTAAAGCCTTTGATCAAAGCAGGACTGATTCGACGGGTGGGCACAAAGAAATCGGGACGATACATTCTGGCGTAAAGTATAGCTAGAAACGGCGGCTGTCTCTAATCAGCTAAACGGTGGACGAACAAAATGAGCGGCTTTACGGAGAATAGCCTCGTTGAGCAGCCGGCATTTGCCCTGTTTGGTAAGCTAAAGTGGGAGACGGCGAATTGCTTTTATGAATTGTTCAACAATTCACCCTCACCTTGATCCTCTCCCACAGGGAGAGGAACTTCAGATTCACTGTCGCCTCGATCCATTCCCGGAGGGAGAGGAACTGGATTCCACCACTTGAGCCTAGAGACCAAAACCCCCAAAGTTTTTGCGTGTTTCGCTTGATTTGGTCAAGTACAAAGAGCAATTGAACTGATAAACTTGACAAAAGCGTGCAAAATTCGCAATAATTTTGCGTGTTTTGCAGATTACTATCAAGTAGAGATCGGGAATGAAGCTCAAAGACTTTTTAAGCTGGCACCCCGTTTTCACGTCCGAGGAGTTCGCCACTGCGCTGAGTGCCGAGCAGGGCCGTAATCCGCACTGGGTCGGACCAAGCCAACCGACTGATATTGTGTACGAATTGCGCAAAAACAAGCGGGAATTAGGCCTTAGAACGGCCATTTCGGTATCGAAAACGCCACCATAACAGAAATCGGGGGACATAATACATAATTCTGCCTCATGCATGGAGTGTTGGAATACAGACACCTTGCCGACTGCGTGAATTAGGTATAGTGTCCCCCTAATTGGAGGCCCCCGACGGAACATGGTTAAATGCCCGTAGCGCATGGTTTATCCACAATGAAGGCAAGGTATCAAGTTTCGTCACGGCCCACCCCTTGAGAAGGAGACGCACATGATTCAGGAACTCGATGATGTGATTTTTACGTTCAACTTGCCGAAGTATGGGTTAGCGTCAGGCAATATTGGCACTGTTGTCCCCGTACACAAAGAGGGCAAAGGTTACGAGGTCGAGTTCACGACCCTCGAC
>JBHHZW010000462.1:0-2328 GCA_046758305.1 Bacteroidota bacterium
GTCGGGATCATCTACGGGGCCCTGGTTTCCCTCGTGCAATCGGACATAAAAAAGCTCGTCGCATACTCTTCCGTGAGCCACCTTGGGTTTGTCGTGCTGGGTATTTTTGCCATGACGGAAGAAGCCTTGCAGGGTAGTCTGATCCAGATGGCCAATCATGGTCTTTCCACGGGGGCGCTCTTCCTGATCGTCGGGATGGTGTATGACCGACGCCATACGCGCGAAATCACAGAGTTCGGCGGTCTGAGCCGGCGAATGCCGGTGTTCGCTACGCTGTTTATGATCGTGATGCTGTCATCGCTTGGATTGCCGGGCTTGAACGGATTCGTCGGCGAATTTCTGATACTTCTCGGATCGTTCAATTCTCACTTCCTCGGAAGCTCAGTGTACTCCATCGTAGCGGCCTTGGGAGTAATCCTTGCCGCCGTATACCTGCTCAGGATGTATCGGGGCGTCATGTTCGGTCCTTTGACGAAGCCGGAGAACCAAGCTTTGAAAGATCTCAACGCGCGCGAAATAGCAGTGCTGATACCGATTGTGCTGTTCATCGTCTGGATCGGATTGTATCCGTCCACTTTTCTCGACAAAACGAGCAGCTCAGTACAGCAGCTCGTCGTACGGATGGAGAAAGCCCGCGTCGGTGCTCTATCGATGGGGTCACGAGATATTCAGCAATTCCTCACCACGGTGAAAACGGAACCAACGAAAACCGGTGACATTGAATGATCAGACGCATTGCGTCCTTTCTCGTCCCTACCGTCGCGCGGTTCATCGATCGAAACCAGTGGAAATGGTGAAGAATTCGATTCCGATCTTGCTTCCACTTTTCATTCTCGTTTGGGTTCTGTTTTTTCGAGCTTGAATGTTCAACTGAAATCAGGCCAGATAATGCGCAGTGCCGCTTACGTTCTCTTCTTCGTGACAGTTTTCCTCACTGCTACCGGTTCCCTGCTGGGTCAGGTCCCTGAAGGAGTTGACACTGCGGTCGGTCTTGCGGCTAACGATTCTCTCCAAATTGCGGATTCGCACGCTGATGGGGGTCACACGGATCCAGTAGCTTCCGTCTTGATCGCTCTTACTGTGATTCTCATCGCAGCGAAAGTTGGTAGCGAGGTGTTTGAACGGATCGGTCAGCCTGGCGTGCTCGGAGAGCTCGCATTCGGCGTACTCATGGGTAACCTCGTGCTGATCAACGCGGACTGGAATTTCTTCGAGCCCTTGCGCGTGGATCCCATCGTCGGCACCTGGCCGATTGTGATCGATAGCTTGGCCCGACTCGGGGTGATTCTGCTCCTCTTTGAGGTCGGGCTGGAATCGAGTGTGGGTGAAATGCGGACAGTTGGACTCTCAGCGTTTCTGGTGGCAACGGTTGGTGTTATTGCCCCTTTTTTCCTCGGCTTCGGCGTAAGCTGGTTTTTTATTAAAGAAGTTCCAGCCGAAATTCTTGCGATGGCACCAAACTTCGACCTCACCAACATCCACATGTTTGTCGGGGCCACGCTCTGCGCGACGAGCGTCGGCATCACCGCCCGAGTGCTGAAGGACCTTGGTAAGCTTCAAATTAAAGAAGCGAAGATTGTTCTCGGGGCTGCCGTGATCGATGATGTCCTTGGACTGATGATTCTGGCCGTTGTCGCAGGAATTATTGTGGCTGCAGAGACGGGTATTCCGCTGAAACCGAGCTCGTTGTTGATGATCACGGCTATGGCGATCGGATTTCTCGTGGGAGCCATTGTGATCGGACTGGTGTTCGTCCCGAGGGCGATGAGATACGTTGCACGATTGCGTACCCGTGGCGTGATGCTGATTTCTGCTCTGATCTTTTGCTTTTTGCTCTCCTATTTGGCGAACGCCGTCGGTCTTGCGACGATCGTCGGGGCCTTTGCGGCGGGACTTATTCTCGAGGAGGTGCACTTCGTCAACTTCCGAGAGAGGAAAACCCTTCATGACCTGCTGAGTCCTGTGACGACATTCCTGGTTCCCATTTTTTTCATTTTGATGGGTATTCATGTCCGTTTGGAGACGTTTCTCCGACTGGACGTGCTTGGAATAGCGTTGGGACTGACCGTGGCGGCCTTTATCGGAAAGCAAGTGTGCGGGCTAGCCGTCCTTGAGAAAGACCTGGACCGGACAACTGTGGGGATCGGCATGGTTCCTCGAGGTGAAGTGGGTCTCATTTTTGCAAGTATCGGGAAGGGACTCGGTGTGGTGGACGATGCCCTCTTTTCGGCGATTATCATCATGGTGATGGTCACTACCTTGATGACACCACCCCTTCTCAAATGGTCGTTATCAAGAAGCGCACGGTTTACGACTCCAGCATCATGA
>JBHHZW010000463.1:0-2325 GCA_046758305.1 Bacteroidota bacterium
CGTTTTTTGCGCTTGGAAGCAGCTTGCTGTGGAAGTTGTACCCTCTGGGGTAGATGCCTCGCCCGACGAAGGTGGGGAGTGTACAGCAAACTTTCAAGGAGGCTCCCCATCGGCGCGATACTCGAGAGAGTGTGCGACGATGCGGACCTCGCGAGAGAAATCGTGGCGGATGGTACAGCCGAGGTGATTGCAGCATCGATCAAATCGGCAGACCATCGCATACGATTCGCTGTCCAGAGCGTCAAAAAAGTTGGCTGTACACCCGCCCGTCTCGTGGGAGGGTTTTTCAGAAACTTTTTGAAAGGACATGTTCCTATGGAAAAAGGAACAGTCAAGTGGTTCAACCGCACCAAAGGGTACGGCTTCATCAAGCGTTCGACCGGTGAAGACGTCTTCGTGCACTACAAGTCCATCGTTGGCGATGGATTCAAGGTGCTCGACGAAGGCGATCAGGTTGAATTCGAAGTGGAAAGAGGACCGAAAGGTCTCCAGGCCACTAAGATCTTGAAAGTCTAACCCCCCTCGCCCCGGTGCGCAAGTACCGGGGCTTTGTTTTTTTCAGCGTCTCACCTTACTGTCCGCTGGTCGATTTTGATCCGGTTCTGCTCTCCATCACGCTACTGACATTCTTGCAGAAACCGCTCGAATTTTTCCGAAAAAATCGTGCGGAGTGCTGGCCCACCGATGAACCTTTTAAGGTCAATTTACGTTTATAATGTACACAATCAAGAAGAAGAAAGTGAAACGCTACTCTTTCCCATATCTGACCCGGGATCAACGAAAGGCTCTCGAGTCCATCTTGGTCGAGGAGATCGAACGACAGATGTGGTACTCAATTGTCGTCTTCGCCTCGTCAAAGACCGAGATGTTCATTTGTCTACAATAGGAGAGTACTATGAAAGCTTTATCGATTTTCGCGATCCTCCTCACAGTTATTGCGGTTCCAGCCCTTGTCATTCAGAAAAAGCGTTGGAAGCCAATTCTCCTTCCGATTCAGCGGGATGAGAACATCCGGTATGACGTTGATGCCATGCTGATAGGAGGAAGTTTGTAGCGTTTTCCGACCCACCAATGCTCCTTTTGACAAACAAAAAGCCCATCCCGTGGAGAGATGGGCTTTTGTGTTCCTACTCACCGTACTCTCACAACGCGTTCCCGGCTACGGTGCCATCGGCTCAACGCATTTTGGCGTGTCGTTGATCGGCGAGTTCACGAACCGTGAGACGGGATAGCATTTCATTTTTTTTGAGGGATAGGGTTTCAGGAAGCTCTGAAGGAGCTTCTCTTCCTCGACCGCTGGATCGATCCACATCTCTTCGTTCTTTTTTTCGAGGATGACTGGCATCCGATTATGGATTTCCGCCATCAGTTCGTTCGGCTCTGTCGTGATGATGGTACAGCTCACGATAGGGTCCCCGATCTTAGGTCTCCAGGTGGTCCAGAGGCCCGCGAATCCGAAGGGATCTCCATCCATCAGGAGCACCCGCATTGGGATCTTTTCCTTCGTGTTGGGTTTTTTCCATTCGTAGAAGCTGTCCGCTGGAACAATGCATCGTCTCTTCCTGAAAAGACTCCTGAACGATGCCTTGGTCGTGATTGTTTCTGCCCGCGCGTTGATCATCCGATTGCCGATGGAGGGGTCGTCCGCCCACGACGGTATGAGTCCCCAGCGCACGTATCCCATTTTCCGAATCTTTTTTTCTCCGTCGAGGAGAATGATCGGTATCTGCTGGTTCGGAGCAATGTTGTACCGCGGTTTCAAATTCTCTGGTGCTTCGGAAACGTCAAACCGTTTCTTGATTTCCGCGAGGTCTTTGGCGAGCGTATAACGTCCACACATGGGATTTGCAAGGAAGTGGTGAGGGAGAATATAGGGCAGAAGTTTTGGAATGGCAAGCGCCGAAGAATTCGGGGCGGGCAAGCGGATCAGACGAGCAGGGGGATGGGTTGCGATGGTTTGCGGGAAATACAGCGCGCCGGTTTCCGCTGCAGTCCGAAATGGTCCTGAAGCCGTTCGAGGTTCCTGCCGAGTGGCAGGAGGATTGTCTCGGCTGCTTTCAGGAGCAGCTCTGTGTACTTTTCAATGTCGTATCCATCCTCGAACGCATAGAGCGCGAGGGGTTTCGCTTTCTCCGGTCGTTTTTTGCCCGACTGGTCGATGATGATGTATTCGAGCATCTCGCCGGGCGCCAGGTGGACGCCGAGTTCATCGACCATCTTCGCGACGAGGGCGTTGACGCTATTGTTTGTGTACTCGTCGGCCTCCTGCGAAAGGTGCCGACGGATGACCAGGTCCATCGGGTTCGCGTGCCCGCTGCGGAGGAT
>JBHHZW010000464.1:0-2324 GCA_046758305.1 Bacteroidota bacterium
GGCATGGTAAGCATGACAAGCGCGGGGAAGGATACTGAAGGTTCTTAATATTACCCACTCTCCTCAGCCACACCTCGACAGGCCGATACACCGTTTGCGGACGGGTGATTGATGGAATGCGTGAAGTCGATCAAATTCAGGATGCAGACGTCCTCGATGCCGTTCTTGTCAAGAACTAGTCCTTGACTACGGCACCTTGTCTTTGTATTCTTGGTACGTTGACTGGTGGGTCGGGTCGATTTCGCCTAATCGCTCAAACAGGCTTCTGTCCACATAACCGGCAAGAACTTCCGCAATTTCCTGGTACTTCGTGTCGAAGAATATCTTCAGAGCCAGGCTGCGCTCGTTCAATTGTTTTCTAACCTTGACGAGATCTTCCATTACTCGAGCGATGTTTTTCCGTGCCCGGTCCGGGTCGCTGTTCAGCAGATCGAGGCCTTCAACGTGGTAGCGGAACAAGCCCCCACGAAACAACTGGAAGTTCGCACTGAGCAATTCGTCGATGAGGACGGCTCGACTGTACACTCCGGATGTCGCTCGTTTCCAACCTCTCGATCCCGTTCCGGACTGGCCCAGACGGACGATGTCCAGTGCTTTGTCGTGGAAGGGTGTCCCGGCCATGGGTTCATATGTATCGTAGTCGTACCCTAGAATCACGTAGCCGTAGAAATCGAGGAAGCTCGCAATTGGATCAAATTCGAAGAGGTCGTGGTAAATCGGCTGATCCTCGGTGTACGTGAAGTTCCATTTGTCATCAAAAATGCGCACGACTCCAGTGCTTCGTTCTGTCCTGTAAATTGGACGCTGGCTGCCGATGAACACCTGCGCGGAGTAGCTATTGTCCCCTGAGACGCTCAGAAAGAAGATATTGAACGTACATTGAATCCGTTCGTCCCTGAACTCGTCATCCGTCCAGCGATGGTCGTTCATGTACTTCTTGACGACATCAGCGAATTCGACGAGGTACTCGCGGTGGCTCGTGGGGATCGACTCGTAGTTGACTGTAATCTCGCAATCGAGCTCTTGCCCGAACACAGCGGAAGAGAACCAGATAAGCAGCGACAGGAAGGAAGCGGTGGAGAATGGCTTCACCATCATGGGATAGAGTTGTTCGCACGATAACCAGTTTAATATAGACATTTTCAGTCAGCAGGTCAAGTGATTCTTGCCGATGACGAATGCTGCCTGCATTCTTCTTGTTGTTTTCCTCAGTCTCAGAGGAGCGTTGTTCGCTGCTTTTGAGCCGCGGGAAATTGGTCCACGGGTCGCCGGGATAGGCGGCGCGTTCGTCGGAGTTGCGAGGGATGCCTGGTCCACGTTCCGTAATCCATGCGGTCTCTCACAACTTGGGACGGGGGAGCTATCTGTCTCTCATTCTCCGGCGTTGTTCGGTCTGAAAGAATTGGCTTTCGGCGCTTTTGTTTACGCTCACCCGACTAGAGTTGGGTTCTTCGCACTCTCGGCCAGTCGGTTTGGATTTGAGCTCTACAACGAAACAACCGTCTCTGTTTCCTATTCCAACTCCTATCATCGAACTGTTGCTTTGGGCTTCACTTTGCGATATCATCGTCTTGAGATCGAGCGCTACGGTTCGGCTGTGGCATTGGGGTTCGATGTGGGAATCCTGATTGGACCCTCGGAACAGCTACACGCTGGGTTTGTCGTGAGAAACATCAACGCTCCGACGATCGGCTTGGCGAAAGAACGACTACCCCAGGTGTACTCGACAGGCATCAGTTACATGCCTGTCAACAGATTCATCATTCTTGTCGACCTCGAAAAGGATGTGCGCTTTCCGGCGTCTGTGAAGGCGGGCGTGGAATATCGACCTCTTGAATTCCTCGCCTTTCGCACTGGACTCGCCACGGTACCGTCCAGAGGAACAGCAGGCGTAGGAATTCAACATTCACGTTTCGCTATTGACTACGCTGTGCAAGCCCATCCTGAACTCGGTCTCACCCATCAATTTTCTGTCTCCGTGTCATTTGATTCACTCAGAGATTCATGATGCGATGGTTGCCTACTTGGATCCTGTTGAGCATCTGCTCGTTGGACACGAGTTCCGCACAGGAGGAATTCGGGAGCGACCCGGACTTCGAGGCATCCTCCGAGATGGAAAGACTCCTTGAAGCGGGGACACAAGACGAGGAAGAAATCGATCTTGCTGATCTCTTCGGCCGATTGGAGCATCAACCCCTTGACCTCAACGAGGCGCGCGTACAGGACCTGGAGGTCCTTCTGGGCATGAGTCCATTTCTTGCCAGAGAGATTGTCCTCCAGAGAAGCCGCTCGGCCGGATTCCAGTCAGTGGATGACCTGCTCGC
>JBHHZW010000465.1:0-2316 GCA_046758305.1 Bacteroidota bacterium
TAGCGGTTTTCTTGCATCTCTTTGATGACCTTGCGGTCACTGAGTTGACGTAGACACGCCACTATGGAGATGCCTACCAGGGTGCGCAGGGAACGCCCCATGCGACCTTTTTGGGGGGCATAGAAGGGAGCGAGACGCTCAATCATGGACTGCCAAGGAATGATGTCACGCAAAATGACCAGATCGTGTGTGGAGTCGATGATGTGGGTCTCGACCCACTGGGGTGAGAAAACCTCTTCGAATGTCTGTGCTATCATAGTATTGACCTCTGGCCAGGGTTGTCGCGGGAACGCATGTTCACGTTCCATCATGACATAATCTTATCACCCAGAGGTCATAGAAAAATCACCTGAGAGAGAAAATCAGCAGATACTAATTACATGAATACTTTCCGTGTTGACCAAGCCACGAGTATACAGATCGCGCCAAGTTTGGTCGCAGAAAGAGCGACGCCCGCGGAGGTCAGGAAAGGCTGTTTGAATGAGCGCCTCTATTGATAGACCGTGCGGTTGACGATTGTGCAGCTCAAACCAGCCATGCGGGTCGTCGAAAAGCTTCAGAATTCGGAGATGCCACTCCGTAAAGGAGTCGACGAGATCAATGAAAATCTGCTGCATAGCCTGTTCGGGCGCTCTCGGGAGCGCGGAGTTCAGAACCGCATTACGGAGGGCTCGAAGCTTCTCCTCCTGACTATTGCGAAGTGCGGCCTGACTTGCATGCATCACGGTATCGATAACGCCAGGGTTATTCTGAAGTTCTTCGAGTTTGATCCCGCGCTCCTCCTCTAGTTTTCGGAGCGTCTCTCCAACTTGCTCCATCCATTCACGGCGCCGCTGTTCGAGCGGGGGAGTGACGACAGCGGAGAAAAGCTCTGCCGATGAGCCGCCAACTACAGGTAGGGCAGAGAGACCAGCGCGAGCGATAGTATGAACTATATCGCCCTTACCTGACTTGGGAGGTTCATACTTCTCTTTCTCGGTCATACGACCTAAACCTCTAAGCCTGCCTAACGTTGTATGAGGCTTGGAAGACGTCGATGATCGCCCCGTTTGTGGCTGCTATCACGCCAGCTACTATGACGATGATGAGGACGCAGGTATGAGTTGTTGACGCAATATGTCACTCACCAGGCTGCTCATGGATACGTCACGTTGCCGCGCTTTCTCTCGAAGCACGCGTATAACGTCCTCGTCCAGCTCAACCTCGTACCGGCGCCGTCGGAGCTCAACGTCTTCTACCTCAACCGCCTGAAAGGCTTCAGGATAATCTGTTGTATCATGCGTGTCCCAAAATTCAGCAGCTTCTTCGTAGCTCGCGAATTCGTTGGGGATGGGATCAACGCGCTTTCCTCTGTTGGGCATAATACCTCCGCTCCGCTTGTGTCATGTCACGAGCGGAAATGGGCAACGCAGCCGTCTGATACTTGAGGATGAAGAACACAACGAGGTGTCGACCTGCTGCTGTTTGACCATAGGCCACATACAAGTCTTCGCCCTGCACACGACCTTTCTCTGCACGACGAGCATGCGGCTTGGAGAAGAGCACTTGCTCGACCTCATCAGACGTGACTCTATGCTTGCGTTCAATCTTGTCCACAAAGTCCTCTTTCCAGATCACTTCATAGAGACGCATTATCACACCCGTTCGTCCATTCTACTCACCTCCTGTCATCATACCACTTATCTTGCATGAAGCCTAACGCTAGGCGTCAGCGGCGGGTGACAGGAACGAGACAGGGGAACTGGAAAAAAGCTGCGCTGTCACCCGTCCGCTGGACGCAATGGTTAGGCAACATTTTCGTCTTGGCGCTTGGAGGTTCCAGTATCGCGTGACACCAATCGTTCCCGATGCCGTTTTTGCAGTACGCGATAGTGTTCCACGAGTCTTCGCGGGTCGTGACCAACGGAAGCGGATATTTTGTGCCGTGCTTCGCGTATGGCGGCAATGGTTGGATCGTCTTTCATAACGATTCTGCCTCCCCAAGGAGTTCCAAGGGCGTGACAATGGTCGGAACGAAGAAGCCAAGAAGGGTGTTGACACGCCGAATGTGCCCGAACTTGTTGGCGTTTGCCAAATGCCGACAGTTCCAGGTTACCAGAAAATCGCATTTGTGAAATGATGCAATGGCAAGGTGGAGCGCATCACCAACAGGATCGTCCGGCATGACGTAGTGTGCAATATAGACGGCGGCTGCGTCAGCAATGGCCTCATTAATGTCGAGCAATGGCATGTGCTCGATGAGTGCAAGCGCGTCGTTTTTGCTTGGGAACGATCCGGTTTCGAGTTCTTCGATGACCGCTTCACTGGTGAACACGT
>JBHHZW010000466.1:0-2314 GCA_046758305.1 Bacteroidota bacterium
TATCAAACGCAGCACAATTTGTCTTATTCCACATGTACGAAGCGAGCATACGGACACGACCATTCCGAACAAGTTATTTGATTACATGGCGATCGGGAAGCCGATCGTGGCGTCGAATTGTCTGCCGCTTGAGAGAATTATTCGAGCTGAGAAGTGCGGGGTGATCTTTAGGAGTGGGGATGACGAAGACCTGAGCAGGAAGGTCATGTATTTGTTGGGGAGTAGTGAAGGGGAAACTTATGGTGCGAATGGGAGGAAGGCGGTTAGGGCAACATATAACTGGGAGCAAGACTCCCGAGTAGTGTTGATGGTTATTGGTAATATGAGCCGTCAGGTGGGAAGGTCTGCCGGTGCGAGAGGTGAGGTGTAGGTGGGCTATGGGCAGCACGGTGAAAAATAGGACACGCTTCTTGATAACAGTCGACACGGAGACATTCTTAGTTCATGGCCAGTTAGTACCGTTCGGCATGAATATTTACGGTCGCATTGATGGGGCCGAGTACGGCGTTCGCAGAATAATGGAGATTTGCGAACGACATAAGGTGAGGGCAACATTTTTCGTTGACGTGTACATGTACCATCGCTATGGAGTAGACAAGGTGAGAGAGTTGTGCGAAACACTGATTGAGAGGGGGCACGATGTTGAGCTCCATGCGCATGCGAGTTGGATCCCAGATCGACCGCATGGATTTGTTTCGGCCTATTCTCTTGACCAGCAAATCGATATCATCGCAGATGGGAGAAAACTTATCGGTAATTGGACGGGTGCGGCGCCTATTGCTTTCCGGGCTGGGTCGTACGGGGTCAATCTCGATACGATTCGAGCACTTGAAGTGAATGGGTTCGCGATCGATTCTTCGTATTTCGCTTTTCATAGGAACTGTGAGATGAGTAGACAGCTGAACAACAGGTATGTGAATAAAAGATTCAAGATAGGATCTATTGTGGAAATCCCGGTTTCTACGTATTGGTTGGTACATAACCGTTGGATGAAAAAGAATAGTAAACTTGACGTGAATGCTTGCTCCGCGGCGGAATTTAGGAATGTTTTACCGAAGTTTATCCACGCTGAGGCTGGTATGGTGGTGCTGTTTTTGCACAGTTTCAGCTTCGTTAGGTGGCGCAAGGGTTTCTCAGGGGTTGAGCCGGACTTTGGCGCCATGAGACGGTTTGAGCAGGCGCTGGAGTTCGTTGGGAGGTGTGGGAGCGTGGATTTCCTCACGATGCGGGAAGCCGTGCCGTTGGCGCGTTGTGGAAATGAGAGAGAGCGCGACTTCGTTCCGTCCGTGAACGTGTTGAAGTTGTTCGGTCGGGTAATGCAGCGCTTGGTGTGAGGGAAGTGGAGATGAGGAAGGGAAGGCGATGGCATTGTGTTAGGAAGTGACTTGGAGGTTTTTGGGAGTCCCTAGGAAGGCTTCAGTCATGTCAGGCGCTGTGTTTTGGGCGTCGGTAGGTTTGATACTTTATGCCCATGGTGGGTATCCGCTCGTGATCTTCCTGCTAGGCCTAGTTCTACGGAAACCGATAAGCGCAAGTGAGAAGTGTCAACCAACTGTAACGATTATCATAACGGCATATAATGAGGAGAAGCACATTGCGAAAAAGCTGGAAAACACTTTGCACCTGGACTATCCGGACAACAAACTGGAGATTGTGGTTGCATCGGATGGCTCGACGGACGGAACGGATGAAATAGTGCTTGATTACAGCGACCGATACAAAACAGTGAAATTGTGTCGAGTAGAGGGGAGAGTAGGAAAGACGGAAACTCAAAACCGAGCGGTGGCAATGGCTAAAGGCGAGATTGTGGTCTTTTCGGATGCGACGACGGATTATAAGGTGGACGCAATAACGAAAATGGTGCGCAATTATGCTGACCCAACGGTTGGAGCGGTGAGTGGTCGCTACGATTATTTGGCGGAGAAGGGATCAGGGATAGGAGTGGCGACAACCCTCTTTTGGAGGTACGAGAACTTCATTAAGTCATGCCAGGCGCGACTTGGAACTATTACTGGGTGTTGTGGGTGTATCTATTCTGTTAGGAAGTCGCTTTATGAACGCCTGGACAGCGAGATTATTAGTGATCTTGTTGAGCCCTTGAAAATCCTCAGAAAGGGATACCGTATCGCGTTTGAAACTGAGGCCATCGCATGGGAGAGAACAACTGAGCGTTCATTTGAGGAGCTAGAGATGCGAATTAGAGTCATTAGTCGTGGGATGAATGGACTATGGCACATGAAAGAGCTGCTAAATCCAGGTAATTATGGTTTTATTGCTTTCCAGTTATTATCCCATAAGGTCCTTCGGTGGTGGA
>JBHHZW010000467.1:0-2313 GCA_046758305.1 Bacteroidota bacterium
AAGATGCTCTGAAGAAAACGCGATCCTGGACGGGATTGAAACGAACATGAACGTACCTCTGTCAGACTTCATTGGAACTCTCCCCATTTCGGCCCTGACGGCGGTATCCCTCATCGGGCTGATCGTGGTAGCATTTCCGGGAAAGAGCGGAAAAACTTGCTTCAGTTTGAGCGTGGTTGGACTCATGGCTTGTATTGGAATCTCCCTGTCCACGTTTGACCTCAATGGCGCAGCGTTTAATAACATGGTGATGATTGGCGGGTACGCGAGTTACTTCGAGACGCTCTTTCTCATCGCTGCTCTGCTTACGATTCTACTATCGAGACCCTATCTCGAGGAGGAACACGCCCATCATGGTGAGTACTACCTGCTTATCCTGTTTGCGACAATCGGCATGATGCTGATGGCTTCGGGCTTAGACTTGATCATCACGTTCCTCGGGCTCGAATTGATGTCGATCTGTCTGTATGTGCTGGCGGGATTTTTCCGGAAAAGGGTGAAGTCCAATGAATCGGCTTTAAAGTACTTTCTCCTCGGGGCCTTTGCAACGGGATTTTTTCTCTACGGTATTGCGTTGGTCTATGGAGCTTCGGGAACCACGAGTTTGAAAGCGATCGCGGACCAACAGACATCTCTCTCAACGCTCCCCATGTTCTGGATCGGCGTTGGCTTCCTGGTGATTGGGTTCTCCTTTAAAATCGCCGCCGTGCCGTTTCACATGTGGGTTCCGGACGTGTACGAAGGGTCTCCGACCACGGTCTCCGCTTTTATGTCAACGGGTGCCAAGGCCGCTGGGTTCGGAGCGTTTGTTCTTGTCATGTTGCACTTCCTTATGGATGGGGACGAGAAAGTAAACTCGATTCTGGCCATCATCGCTGCTGCATCCATGATCCTTGGCAACATTGTTGCGATCTCTCAGAATAACTTGAAGCGAATGCTTGCGTATTCGAGCATTGCACACGCTGGATACATGCTCATCGGTTTAGCCGCTGCGAATACATTGGGCCAGAGGGGAATTGTTTACTACGTTACAGCTTACACGTTTATGAACATTGGAGCGTTTGGTGTTCTTTCCGTCTTTGAAAGACAAGAGGACAAGAACCTGACGTTTGACGACTACGCCGGTTTGGGATTTCGCAGGCCATTTCTCGCGGCTTTGATGTCCATCTTTATGTTTTCGCTTTCAGGCATTCCTCCGTTCGCTGGTTTCTTTGGAAAATACTATATTTTTGTGTCAGCCATTCAAGCTGATATGACTTGGCTGGCTATCGTCGGTGTTCTCACGAGCGTCGTCTCCGTGTACTACTATTTGCGGCTCGTTGTTTTCATGTATTTTCGTGAAGGTAAGGTTGTCCTGACGAACAACGTGTCGAAACTCAGCATCGTGGCGCTGACGGCCGCTGCGATGGGTGTCATCCAGCTCGGAGTGTTCCCGTCGACCGTACTTGAACTGACGGGGAAATTGTTCTAGGAATCTCAGTATGGAAATTCTCGTGACATCGGACGAAATGCGGCGTTGTGACCGTGCTGCCATTGAACGGTATCACATTCCAAGTCTACTCCTGATGGAGAATGCGGGCGCTGGTGCGGTGAGACTCATCGAAGAACATTTCGGTCCGGTCGAAGGAAAACTTGTCTACGTATTCTGCGGGAAAGGAAATAACGGAGGGGATGGCTTTGTCGTGGCGCGGCACCTGTACAATCGCGGAGTGAGGGTGTGGACATTTCTCACAGGCAAAGCATCTGAGTTGCGGGGTGACGCCAAGACGAACTACCAAATTCTCAAAGAGATCGTCCGAAACGACCGTTCCAAGAAAATAAACCTTGACGAGCTCTATTCCACGAAGCGTCTTTCTCGCCTGCCAAAGCCACACATAGTCGTCGACGCCCTGCTTGGTACGGGCTTCTCCGGCTCGCTGCGCGAGCCGTACAGGCAGCTTGTGGAGTGGATCAATCGCGCCCGAATTCCAACCCTGGCAGTGGATGTTCCGTCGGGTGTCAATTCAGACAATGGAACCGTCGGCAATGTGGCTGTACGAGCGGACGTGACGGTGACGATGGGTCTCAAGAAGGTCGGATTGGTGGTAAACAGAGGACGGGAGTGTGCAGGACGAACGATCGCGGTTGACATTCAAGTACCGAGGCATGTCCTGAAGAGTTTTATGTTCAAGTCATTCCTCATCGAACCGTCCGACATCATCCATCGGCTTCTTCACCGACCGCTCTCTGCGCACAAGTACAGTTGCGGCAAAGTCTTCGTCGTCGCTGGTTCCGTCGGTCTGACCGGAGCAGCCGCGATGTGTTCAAGCTCTG
>JBHHZW010000468.1:0-2307 GCA_046758305.1 Bacteroidota bacterium
CAGTTTGTTTTCGGATATCTTATTTGGTTTGGCTCTTGGTCAAATACTATCGTTTTTGTGATGGACGTTTTTGCCGCCAGGTGAAAGGGTGCGAACGGACCAATGACGTTCTCTGCATGCAAGCGCCGTCTGCCTTGCAGCAATTTCTGGAAGTCAATTTCCACAATAGGTGTCAAGAGTTTCACGACCCGATTACGTTCGTTGGTTGTTTTGACGGCTATCCATTCGATGATATCGTCACCGTAGCCTCGATTAATGAAACCGAGACTGAATGCTATAGGAATTACAGGTTGTTGACTTAAAGGTGTTGTCTGTGCAAGCAAGACATCACCTCCGATGAGATCTACATCCGCTGGAAGTAACTCAGCCTTGAAAGCGGACAAGAGAGACACAACCAACGCAAGGAAGGATACTGCCACAGGAATCCATAAAGCATTCGGAGATCCTTTCCAAAACAAATAGACCGCAATAGCCACTAATGCAATGATTGCAGCTATGAACAGACCTAAGAATAAGTTTGAATGCATGGCCTCCTCATGATTGTTTCTGTGGGTTCGTTTAACGTTTACATTATGAAAAGGCAACCTCGCATGGTATTTTGCGGTGGTTGGTGGTTAAGCAATCACAGCAAACAAACGCACGGAGGTTGCCATGAGTACCTACGATTACGAAGTTGGCCTCGATCTTCACAAAGAGTTTTCCATGCTTGCTCTCGTGAACGCCCAAGGCGAGTGTTTTCGGTATGACCGACTCGAGAACGATCCAACCCAATTCGATAACTACTTCAACCAGATCGAAGGATCGTTCCGAGTCACCTTCGAGTCAACCCGAAACTGGTACTGGCTGGCCGATTACTTCCAGGAGCGAGACATTCCCTTTATTCTCTCTAACCCCGCTCTCAATAGGGCCATCGCCCACATCCAGGCAAAGACGGATAAATACGACGCACGCACCCTCGCACAGTTGACGCGTGCTGGTCTGATCGCACGGTGTTACGTGCCCGACAAAGCAACCCGGACCCTGCGCGAGCTGCTCTTCCACCGCCAGCGGCTGTTGCACATCCGGACCAAGCTCAAGAATCGTATCCACGTGACGCTGGCCAAATACAACTTCCGGGCACCGTATCAGTACATCTTCGGACCTCACGGGATCAAGTGGATCGAGAGCTGCCAACTCCCCGATCCCATGAAAGCGATTGTTGCTGAGCTTTTGACCATCATCAGTGAGCTCATCCGAGAATCGAGTTCTACTACAACCGCATCAAGGATCGGGTGGAGAAGCATCCATACTACAAGATTCTCAATACCGCCCACGGCATCGCTGTGATCCACGCAGGCACTATTATCGCCCGGGTGGCAGATATCAATCGCTTCCCGACGGTCGAGGGATTTATTCGCTATGCAGGCATGGCCGTCAACACGCGCCAATCAGCCGATAGAACCACCTACGGTCACCTGTCTCGACAATCGGACAAATACCTGCGCACTGCATTTGTCGAGGCAGCTCACATCGTGATCCGGAGCGATCCCGGCCTGAGAGCCTTCTATGAGTATCTTCGCGCCCAGAAGGGACACGGCTGTGCCATCTGCGCAGTGGCGCGCAAGCTTGCCCGCTCGGTGTATTGGATGTTAAAGAACTCAACGCCGTATCGCATTCGGCGGATTCAACCACAGTATATTCCAAAACCCAATCAGCCGCTAAAGATCAAACGCTTGGCTCGACCAACTCGGCCTGAGGCAGCATCTTTGCCGCCACTAACCGGAGCGTGATCGCAGTCGATCACCTGCCAGGTTGAAACGTTTAGTATGCGCTTCAGGCTGACTGAATGCAATAGAATAACCGAGCCCCTTTTCACGGCACAGGTTGGATAGATTGGTAGTCATCCCGCAAGGGGAGAGACTCAGACATCATTCAGTCACAGGTCAAAGAACAAAACACGCCGCGCCAATCCAATAAGAGCGCGGTGTCAACAACGGATCGTCAAAAAGTCGTTCACAAAACGAACAGGGATGCTATTTTCTTCTTGACTGTTGCCTTTTCATAGAATAGAGTGCCTGCATTACACCGCCCCGCGTAGCCTCGATCTATGCGGCGAAGCGAGATGGAGCGACCAGGAGTAAAATCTATCAAGAAAGCGAACGGCGATGTAGCCGCATGTTATTTAAATGGCTGTGGACTGTCCATGCTTGCCGTACTCGTCGTACACCATCAAGGCATAGACTGAAACATAAGTTTCGATCTCATTGAGGTCACGAAATTTCAGTTTGTGATTCCATAAAGTTCGCAAATTTTGGCATTACCTCGCTA
>JBHHZW010000469.1:0-2307 GCA_046758305.1 Bacteroidota bacterium
TGCTGGACCTTGCGATGCCAGGCTTTCAAAACATAGGTCCCTGAAGGTACATTTCTAATCGTATATTGCCCCTTCCTTTGGCCAGGTTTGACTTCAGTGACCCCAGAGTAAGGCGTTTCCAGCACCACAACGTACGCTGACATTTCTGTGTGGACATTGCACAAAAGCACGACGATACCGGGTTTGGGAAAGGTGACAGTCTTGATGACCCCTTTGGGATACTGGCCCAGATTGAATTTGCCGCCCACCTCCGATGGCGTAAATACATTGTGCCGGACCTCATCGCTGTTGGGGAAATCAACGGAGGTACCCACCAGAATTGGCAGCACGTGCGGAACGAATTTGAGATTGATCTGATCCATGAGTGCATGTTCTCTCGGAGGGTCGAACTTTTTGTCGGGGATTTTATCGATATAGACCACCACGTCTGCAGCAGTGCGCAAACCTCTGACGGTCACGGTACCCGTAATCGTTCCTGTACTTTGACCAGGCAGATCCTCGACCAGAAAGAAAAAGGTCCCTACTATGATCCATTTCGACTTAACATGCCACATACGAACGTTCATTGCACAGGCTCCATAGCCGAAAACAAAACTGAGAAGTTTCCACACTCGTAAGTATTCAGCCACATGAGCTCGGAGTGCATCCCGCCCGGACGGGATTAGTTTTGCTCCTCCCGCTCACCAAGAACACTAAATGTAAAGCAGCGACAGCAGCAATGCTGAAGCGCCGCACTGCGGTTCAGATAGCTAAATTGTTACCTCAATCTATCGACCCCTCAAAAGAAGTCTCAGGGCAGACCTGCGAGCCTGCCCCGTTCTCTCCAAATCCAATTGCCGCCGACTTTGGATTCAGATAAGATCCGTCAAAAAACAAACATCGTATTGAGCTTGATCCACTTGAGCTTCTCGGTATCGGGACCCGTTGGTTTCACCGTTGCGCCCCCGACTGTCTTATCGCCAGTTATTTTGATAAGGCCTTCGACGGTGAATCGTACGTTGGCCCGGGCCAGTAGGGTAATGTTCGGTGAGATCGTCACGAATTTATCTTTATCGTCACCATTTTGATCCGATGAAACGCCTCCAACCCGAACACCTCCGATGAGCCACGGATAGAAGAGGTATTGCCCTTCAACAAACCAGGCCGTGCTGTTGAGCTCCTTCTCCTTTTCCGTTCCGATTAGCCGTCCCGACGGATTGTCGTCGGTTCCAAAGATGGCGCCGGCAAACAGGTCAAAGCGGTTATAGTTGCCGTGGAGATCAAAACCGAAACGGTGGAAATCATTATCGAGCCCGTTTGCGGCTGCCTCGTCATTGCCTTGGTAGGTGTACACCCCTAACGTCAACGCATTATCTGCCCAGTTGTCGGTCTGCTTGAGACTTGTCAGCTCTTCCAGTTGAAAGCCGTCGAGAGGCAAACCGCCAAACTTGTATGCCAAGCGGCCATAAAAATCCTTCTCATCAGTAGCATCGGAGATGGTTGTCTTCTCCCCGTTTACCACACCGGCGGCATATTGAAAGCGATGGCTTAATATACCGCGAAATTCAAGCCCTGCCTGCTGATCTCTGGGCCGCCACTTTCCGGTGGCCTTGTAATCAAGCGTCATGGCATGTTCCAACGTAATTCTGTTATTGTCCACATACCCTTCCGTGATCGCCGGTTCCAACCGGCCCATGCGGATATTGAAGGCGTTCTTGGCACCGAGAAGGTCACTGAGTTGGAAGAAAAAGCGCTTTAGTCCTGGGGCATTCTTGCCCTTTTCGAACATGACCCATTCACCAAAAAATGAAAATTGCTCACCGAACGTCCCCCCGATGAATACCTCCAACTCGTGGGGCATGTCGAATTCAACGCGGTTGCCTCTTTTGGAATCGCCGAACTCTGCCACGAATCGCTGGTGGACATAGGCGGCAATTGGAAATTCAGCCGGCAAGAGACCGGGCCAGACAGAATTGGGAAACAGTTCCTTCCATTCTTCATCACCTAATTCCACCGGCTCCTGTTTGATCAGCAGCTCGTCACCTTGGGGCATGACGTAACCATTGCGTCGGAAGGCCTCGCCAAAGGCGTTGCGCTTGGGCACCGCAATGTGACACGTCGTGCAGCTCGTCCTGTACTTTCTCGCGAAAGCGGGGATCGCCTGTGCCTCATCTGGAACAAAGAGAACACTCAGCCCCACGAGAGCTGCAACCGCCAGTAAAAGAATCTTTTTCATACATCCTCCTATGAAAAGTTGTTAGTTAGTAATTGGTAAGGAGTTACATTCGAATGTTGTGGAAATTCTGGCCCCATGAGTTAGTGGGGTAG
>JBHHZW010000470.1:0-2303 GCA_046758305.1 Bacteroidota bacterium
TGGGATGGCTCGGCTCCAGAAAAAAGCGCTGACAATCTGTTAGGTCTTTTGGTTATCCTAATGGCATAGTCGCATGATTGCACATACAAGATGTTGTGTCAAGCAAAAATATCGCCACACTCTGTAGTTTTGCGATCGTCGTGAAACGCACCTAAAAATGGTCCCTTTGGGGCCGCAACGTCTCAGAGCAAGCTATTTGTGCAAGAACAAGCCAGAAAAATACGGTTCTCCTGTCCTTTCTGTGGATCTCGGAGGGAGGATATCTTCACTTTGGGGCTCGAGCAACCAAGTGGCGCTGAAGCCTATGGACGCTGCCGCGCCTGCGGAAAACGCCGAGGCAAAGTTGAGGCCTGAGCGTGCCGAGACAGTGATAAAGGTACGGTTTGCGTTTTCCGCAGTCGCTTGGAAGACGCTTCGCGTCTCCCACATCGTCCACAGGCTCCTCCTGATCGACACATCAAAAAGACAAAAAGCTAGAAGAATTTTGGGATCGGGATTTAGTGGAGGTGTGGAAAACGCCTTTGGCCTATCCACAGGCCTCGGCCATCCTTGATGTCGATGAACTCAGAGCAGCGTTTCCCACACCTCGAAGACGAATGCCGCGCAAGCGCGGCCTGGGTAAGCAAGGGAGGGGGAAGCACCTTTGACTTGGGAGACTAAGGGCGAAGACAGCTACCTGGATATGCAAGTACAAGAAAGAGAGCGGGCAAAAATATACGTGCGCACCGACGAGACGCTACAATCCTTTCGGAACAAACCAGAAAGAAAGGAGGCACCGTCCCGCGATGCGCATCACTACGTTACTGAACAAGCTGATCGGTTTGCAAGGGCTTTGGGTCCGGGGTTTGAACTACCAGGCACAGAAGAGACGAATCGTGCTGGAGGTGGTGCCGCGGCGCAGGAGCCGTCGCTGCGGCAAGTGCGGTCGAAAAGCCCGCAAGAGCAAGGATCGCTCGACCCGCTACTGGCGGCACCTGGATTTGTTCTGTACCCGGACGTATCTGCGCTACCGGATCCGGCGAGTGGTCTGCCGCAGCTGCGGTGTGGTGACCGAGCAGGTGCCCTGGGCTCAGCACACCAGCCGCTTCACGGTTGGTTTCGAGCAGGAAGCGGCCTGGCTGGCACAGCGAGTGGACCTAACTGCGGTAGCGGATTACTTCCGCATCACATGGCGCTCGGTTCGGCGGATTCTCCACCGCGTGGTGGAGCAGCAGTGGGACGAGCAGCAGAGGTTGGATGGGCTGCGGTTGATTGGGGTGGACGAGATCAGCTACCGCAAACGCCACCGGTACCTGACCGTGGTGGTCAACCATCTCACCGGCCGGGTGGTCTGGGCGGGAAAAGACCGCAAGGCCAAGACGCTGCTTCGGTTCTTCACAAAGCTAGGGCCTGAGCGGGCGGCGGAACTGGAGGCAGTCAGCATGGATATGTGGGAGCCGTATCTCGCGGTGGTCCATAAGAAAGCGGCTCAGGCCCGAGTGATCTTCGACCGCTTTCATGTGGTCTGGCACTTGAACCAGGCGGTGGATGAGACCCGAAGGGAGTTGGTGAGAAAACTCAAGGGGCAAGCTCGCCGAGATCTCAAGAACACTAAGTTTCCGCTTTTGAAGGCGAAGCACAACCGGACGGACGAAGACCGACGCGTGTTGGTGGAACAAGTTCGAGCCAATCGACCTTTGTATCGAGCCATGCTGCTTCGAGATGACTTCATGGACCTCTACACCTACAAGCGCGAGGGCTGGGCCAACAACTTCCTTCAGGGGTGGCTGCGGCGGGCCATGCGATCGAAGCTAGAGCCGATCAAGCGCGTGGCCAAAATGATTCGAAATCACTTCGATGGCGTGGTGGGCTGGGTCACCTGGAGAATCAGCAACGGTCGGCTCGAGGGTACAAACAACAAGATCCGTCTCCTGAGTCATCGCAGTTACGGCCTTCACTCTGCCGAGGCCCTCATCAGCTTGGTCTATCTATGCTGCGGAGGTCTCGAGCTGCAGAGGATCCACTGAAATGGCAGGAGAGGCGTCGTGAGTTTGACGCTCAGGGATACCTGGTCGCATGGGAAGCGCAGGCTGGGTTCGGTCCAAGGCTTGAATTTGGCTCTTTTCGTCAACGCACAGAACCAGGGCCTTATCCGGCGGATTCATATAAAGCCCCACCACGTCGCGGAGCTTGCGAACGAAGTTGGGATCTTCGCTCAGTTTGAAAGTTTCGATGCGATGGGGCTGTAAACCATGAGCATGCCAGATTCGATGCACAGCACTCGGACTCAACTTCTGTTCCTTGGCCATCGATCGCACACTCCA
>JBHHZW010000471.1:0-2296 GCA_046758305.1 Bacteroidota bacterium
AACAGATATGCCGCATCAACAGTAAATCCTTCGGCTTATGAGGTCCTGCGCGATCTGACGTTGGGTGCTTTCAGAATCTTATCCCATACCCCAATCCGTGCTATGGGCCTTAACTGGGACTTGCATTTCCGAATGACTTCTGAACAGTCGTGGCATGAGGCGGGGCATCGGCTTGCTCCAAAGGACCTGTGGACGGGGATTATAGAGAAACCGGGGATGCGGAGCTTGACCATGCAGGGAGTGCGTCCCGACAGCAACCCGGGGTATATTCGGGTTCGTGTCGAGCCTTCGATACAGGTTCACCCGGGAGTCTACATCAACATAAATGACCATTACGAGATCAAAGACCACAAGCCCGAACAGGGTTGCGACGATATCTTGAACATACTGCTCTCAAATTGGAAAGCTTTTCTGAACAGATCTCAGATGGCTACATCGTTGATAACGGGGCTGATGTAATGGCTGACACTGCAGCAAGAATCCAACCCTACCAACCTGCAGAACCGAATTACTGGGAACAGGAGCCCGTTGTCGTACGTGAGGGCCGGAATGTCGTAAAGGACGACCTGATAGAATATGCTTGGTACCAGGATGTCAACCTCCCATCAAAACTGCCAGAGTCTGCAAATACTTCGGAACAACCGACTGACAGTCTAACCGCGGGGCAGGCAAATCGGGACGACCAACCAACCATTGAAAATCTGAGAGAGCGGCTGGCTTCTTCTGTAATTACAACTAGCCGTGCCATACCTAAACAGGATGGCTTCGTTTTGCTTCAAAAATGGGAAGGAATCGTTACTCAGGTTGGGAAGGACTCTATTCTTGCACGACTCAGTGACTTAAGCGAGAAAGGACCAGACGAAGAAGTCGAGCTCCCGATTGAGGAAATTCCGCCTTCAGACAGAAAACTTGTTGCTCCGGGTGCGGTATTTTACTGGTGCATTGGATATCTAGACACCGTTCATGGGCAAAGGATTAGAGCCTCAGCAGTACGCTTTCGAAGACTCCCCGTTTGGACGAAAGAAGAAGTGAGACGAGCGCGCTCGGAAGCGCAAGCGACGAGAGATCTCCTTGGATGGAAGTAGCTTAGACAATCCTCCGGAAAGCAACGACATAGAGATTTCCGTTTTCGGTCCCGGATACGGAGAAAGCATAGTCGTTCACGTCGGCCTGGGTGACTGGATACTCGTTGACTCGTGCCTGGATCGTGATTCAGGATTCCCCGCCGCGCTAAAGTACCTACGGTCAATTGGTGTAGACCCTTCCACGTCGGTGAGGCTCGTTGTGGCTACTCATTGGCATGACGACCACATGCGTGGACTTGCGTCGGTGTTCGAAGATTGCACATCCGCTAATTTCATTTGCTCTGCCTCCTTATGTAGCGACGAGTTCCTCACCTTGGTACACGGACTTGGAAAACGGTCAATGATGACCAATTCCGGAGTAGAGGAATTCTTCCAAATTATTCAACTACTCAAACAGCGAGTGCAGTCTTCCAGGCCAGAATCAAAGGGACCGGAATTCGCCATCGCAGATCGGTTGCTTTGGCGCCGCGAGAGTTCTTTGCCGGTTGAGATTTATGCTTTATCCCCGTCCTCGGGAACAATCGCATTGGCTTACGGCGAGATAGCTCAACTTCTGCCTAGTGATCTTCAACCCAAAAGGAGGGCTATTGCTCTTCGGCCCAATCGCGCCGCCGTGGTCTTGTGGGTCCGTGTGGCCGATACAGCTCTGCTGCTAGGCTCAGATCTAGAAGAGACGGGTGATCTCGCCACAGGATGGTCGGCTATCGTAGGCTCCGACACACGACCTTCAGGCAGGGCCAGCGTGTTTAAGGTTCCTCATCACGGATCTGTAACCGCCGACCACGCGAGTATCTGGTCTGAAATGCTTACTGAGAAACCGTTTGCGGCGCTCACGCCCTTCGCCCACGGGAACACAAGCCTTCCTACAAGGACCGATGTCCGGAGAATCTGCAACCACACCCCAAATGCTTATACAACCGCCCGACTCGTGACTACACTAACTCGGAAAAGGGATCGCACGGTTGAGAAGACGATTCGTGAGATGGTTCGTAGGATTCGTGTTATCGCCGGCCCGACGGGGCACGTGAGATTCAGAAGGAGTTTGCTACAAGAAGAGGACGATCCAGCCTGGAACGTTCAACTGTCGAACGGTGCACTTGATTTGGAGCAGATTTACAGTTAGCCGCGCAAAACTTTTCCGAATCGATGTGCGTGACATAGCCTTTTTTCCAACAGCTTTGCCGTGCGATATGCTGCAGCATAGCTTTACG
>JBHHZW010000472.1:0-2290 GCA_046758305.1 Bacteroidota bacterium
TTCCGAAGTCGATCTTTCGAGAAATCGCCGACAGCATCGTTGTGTATTCCGGGATCTTTCTCAAAGGAGTCGACTACGTGTTGTATCCGCTCGTCCGTATTTCCTCCTGGGTTTCAGGGCTGCTCGTCGGCTTCTTCAAGGTGGAGTCTTCTCAGGTTTCAAATTTTTTCACGAAGCATGACATGGACTTGATTTTGAGAGAGAGTGCTGAGGTGGGTTTGGTCAAACGGGAGGATCGGATGCTCATTTCGCGGGTGTTTGCGTTGGGAGACCAGCTGGTGCACGAGGTGATGATTCCCAGGACGGAAATCATTGCTGTAGGGAAGGGGGCTTCGATGAGGGAGGTCCACGAATTGTTTATCTCTTCGGGATTTTCCAAGATTCCTGCGTACGATGAAACGCTGGACAGGATAGTCGGTGTGATCCATGCGCGCGACCTGTTCCGGAAGCCGAGGTCCATAAAGCAGATCATGCGCGACATCATGTTCGTTCCGGAAAGTAAGAAAAGCACCGACCTCCTCCGTGAATTTCGTGAGAACAAGATGACGATGGCAATTGCGGTCGACGAATTTGGCGGGACGGCAGGACTGGTGACGGTGGAGGACGTGATCGAAGAGGTGCTCGGGGAAATTCACGATGAGTTTGACGTCGAACAAATCGTGTACCGCAAGCTTGCAAGCGATGTCTACTTGTTCAGCGGACGCATTGAAATAGATTTCGTAAACGAAAAATTGGCTCTCGGCATTCCGAAGGGGGATTATGAGACGCTCGCGGGATACGTCATCAGCAGAATCGGGAAAATCCCTTCTGAGGGCGAGACATATCCGGTCGATCGATTTAAGATCATCGTGATGAAATCGACAAAGACGAAGCTCGAATTGTTGAAGCTCGTCGTCCAGCGGTAGTGCTGTGCGTGGCCGCCAGCTCTTCACCTTGACATTCCTCTGAAAAGTCACTACCTTTTCGACGTAGTTGAAGTTCACCGTACGCCATACAGAAGGACTTGCTCGAGCGGGACTGCTCGCAACACCGCACGGTGAGGTGGCGACACCGGTATTTATTCCTGTCGGCACTCAGGGATCAGTGAAAGCCGTCGAGCATCGGGAGCTGCTGGAACTCGATGCTCGCATTGTTTTAGGAAACGCGTATCATCTCTTCCTGCGTCCTGGAACGGATCTCATCAGACGTGCGGGTGGCTTTCATCGCTTTATTGGATGGGAGCGAGCTATTCTGACGGACAGCGGAGGCTATCAGGTGTTCAGCCTTGCGCAGCTCCGCAGGATCGACGAACAGGGTGTGGAGTTCCGTTCGCACCTCGACGGTTCGTTGCATCGGTTTACGCCCGAGTCCGTTGTCGAAGTGCAGCGCGCGCTCGGGTCGGACATTATGATGGTGTTGGACGACTGCACGCCCTACCCGAGCGAATTTGAGTATGCCAAGCGGTCCCATGAAATGACTCTTAGGTGGGCAGGACGATGCCGGGAAGCGTTTGACCGCACGCAGCCGGAATATGGCTTTGACCAGGCGCTGTTCGGGATCGTGCAGGGGAGCGTCTTCGAGGACTTGAGACGACGGAGTGCGCGGTCGCTTGTGGCTATGAATTTCGATGGCTATGCGATTGGTGGATTGTCCGTCGGTGAGCCCTTGGAATTACTGTACGCTATGACCGAGGTTTGCACCACTCACCTGCCTGAGGCGAAACCTCGTTATCTGATGGGTGTCGGGACACCCGTGAATCTACTCGAGGCGATCGCGCGCGGCGTTGACATGTTTGATAGCGTTCTTCCCACTCGAAACGGTCGAAACGGAGCGGTCTTTACGAGGGAGGGTGTGCTCAACCTTCGGAACGCCGCGTTTAAAGACGACTTTCGACCCTTCGATCCGGCCTGCCGGTGCTATGCGTGTCGATCGTTTACGAGAGCCTACGTTCGCCATTTGTTCCAGGCCAATGAGATTTTCGGTTTGCAACTGGCGACGATTCACAATCTTTCCTACTATTTCTGGTTGATGGAGGAGGCGAGAAGGGCGATAGCCGAACAGCGATTTCATGATTGGAAGAAAGAGCAGGTTGAATTTCTCCAATTGAAGTTCGTACCGGAAACTTAGACGTAGTATATTGACTTATATATAACACCAACCGGGAGGTAAGCTTGAACAGCGAATACTTGAATTTGTTAGCATTCCAGCAGGGAGGGAATGGAAGCGGAGTGATGAGTACGGTGCTCATGTTCGGACTCATCATTCTCATCTTCTATTTCTTTATCCTTCGACCTCAGCAGAAACGTCAGAA
>JBHHZW010000473.1:0-2276 GCA_046758305.1 Bacteroidota bacterium
GACGTTCAAGTGGCGCTGACCTCGAATGTGATCGCTCACGCCAGCAAGCAGAGAGAGGCGATTCTTCCCGGGGTCAAAAACACGATTGCTGTCGCTAGCGGTAAGGGAGGGGTTGGAAAATCGACCGTCGCGGTGAACCTTGCTGTTGCCCTGGCGCACGACGGAGCGCAGGTCGGCTTGGTCGACTCGGATGTGTATGGTCCGAGTGCTCCGCTGATGATGAATCTCAACACAAAGCCGAAGGTTCTGAACCAAAAACTGATCCCGCTTGAGAACTACGGCGTTAAGGTGATGTCGATTGGGTTTCTTGTGGACCCGATGCAGGCGGTCATCTGGAGAGGGCCGATGGCCAGCGGTGCCGTGAAGCAGTTCATCTCCGACGTGGTCTGGGGAAAACTGGACTACCTCATCTTCGACTTGCCCCCGGGCACTGGTGATGTTCAGTTGACCCTCGTCCAATCGATTCCATTGACAGGTGGTGTGATCGTCACGACCCCGCAGGATATCTCTCTCGCTGACGCTCGCAAGGGACTTAAGATGTTCGAACGAGTCAACGTATCCATACTCGGAATTGTCGAGAACATGAGTTACTATATCTGTCCGCAGTGCGGCCATCGAGACGAGATCTTCAGTTATGGGGGAGGGCGGAAAACCTCCGAAGAAATGGGTGTTCCGTTCCTCGGCGAGATACCGATCGTTACAGACATTCGCGTGGGAGGCGATACCGGAAAGCCAATTGTGGTCCAGAATCCTGAATCCGAACAGGCGAAAGCTGTTTTCTCGATCGCCCGCAATATGGCCGCGCAGATCAGTATTCGGCATTTGTCTGCTGCTGAGACTCCGAAGGTGGATATTCAGATCGGAGTTCCGCAGAAATAAATGGGGCGATGGTGTGCTGGCGAAGTCCCGAAGGTCGACGAGGGATTCGTCCTTTGGCCTTCGGGAGATCAGTAGCGATGCTCCAAGGGAATGGCCTTATCATGAAAGAGGAGAAGTGACAGTTGACAACCCGACTCGTCGAGCAGATCGAGACGGCGCTTGAAACAGTGAGACCCTATCTCCAGGCGGACGGTGGGGATGTACGACTGGTCGGGGTGACGGGTGACGGGATCGTGGAATTGGAATGGGAAGGAACGTGCGTGACCTGTCCGATGTCCGTGATGACTCTGCGTGCAGGCGTCGAGCGGACACTCATGCTCAGGGTTCCGGGAATAAAACGGGTCGAGGCTGTCACGAGTGCTCACTAGGCACACAGTCCTTCTTTACAGATAGTATTCCCCGGTGGGGTGGTTCTCCTCTTCAGAGGTCACTTGGCGATGGCAGCAGCGAAGATTTCGACGAAGCCTGATTACGAGCGACGGCTCTCGCTCGAAGAAGTTCGAGGTCGGAAAGTCATGATCACTAGGGATGCGCTCGAGGTTTTTCCCCGTGTCGGGAAAATGTTCACGCTCGAGGTGAACAGAAAGAAATTCACATCCTCCATCTACGCTCAGTCCTGCCAGTGCCAGGGTCCAGGCAAGTCCCACGAACACTATTGGCTGAACACGAAGGAGATCTTAGGAGCCGTACCCTGGAAACCGAGACTGACGCTTGCGTTTCGGAAGTCATCGGATACGGCATACATCCTGACCATCCGAGAATAGATTCGTTCACCATCGCAGATTGGTTCGGTCGCGGTCGGTGGGCTCTCGGAAACCACCCTGCAAGCAGAAGACACCCAACATGAACTTTCCAATCTGGGATGTCCCGCTGATCGGTGGTGGGCTGCTCATAGGCTTCGTATCAATTCTCCACGTATTCGTCGCGCATTTTGCGATCGGAGGCGGGCTCTTTCTTGTTCTCACTGAGCACAAGGCCTATCGTGAGAACGACATGCGCATTCTGGAGTACGTGAAGAAGCATTCTCTGTTCTTCCTCCTCGTCACGATCGTATTCGGAGCGATTACGGGCGTTGGGATTTGGTTTACGATCGGCCTCGTTTCTCCTTCCGCGACGTCGGCGCTGATCCATGCCTTCGTGTTCGCTTGGGCCATCGAATGGGTGTTCTTCCTTCTGGAGGTGACCGCCGCTTTCATCTACTACCATACCTGGGGGAAGCTGGATCGAAAGACACATCTCATCGTGGGGTGGATCTACTTCATCGCGGCTTGGTTGAGTCTGTTTGTGATCAACGGAATCCTTACCTTCATGTTGACGCCCGGAGAATGGATGCAGTCGAAGAGTTTCTGGGATGCATTCTTTAATCCGACGTTCTGGCCGTCGCTGGTGATGCGGAC
>JBHHZW010000474.1:0-2275 GCA_046758305.1 Bacteroidota bacterium
CAGGGGGAAAGCCGTCAAAGAGCTTCTTCATCCCCTCATGCAACAATGTGTGGTGGCGGACGTTCTGGCGGAACTCTTCCAACTGCTCCCGAGTGGGCAACTCGCCGTAGATCAACAGATACGCGACTTCCTTGTAGTCGCAATGCTGGGCGAGTTCTTCGACCGGATAGCCGCGGTAGCGGAGGATACCTCGCTCGCCGTCAATGTACGTGATCTCGCTTGCCGTCGAACCGGTGTTGGCGTATCCTTCGTCCAGCGTAATATGGCCGGTTTCTGATCGCAATCGGGAGATGTCGATTGCTCGATTCCCCTCGGCCCCAACGCGGATTGGCAGTTCGTATAGTTGACCGTTCACGCGTAGTTCGGCGTTCTCGCTGACAGTTGCCATCATAGATTTCTCCAAAGGTCCATTGTGTGGGGGCTGCGTGTTTCGGACCAAGCCCCCAGTCCGGCCCCTCTGCAAGAGAGAACCCTGCACCAGAGTTCGGCTCCATTCTGTGATGCCTTTTACGTCCCGTAGTATGCTACGGCATGCGCCCCGAGCCACAGTCCCGTGGAGACCACGCCAAGAACCATCGCGTAACGACGCCAGTGGGCCATCGTCGCAACGTCGCCGTCGGCTGTAGTCCCATAAAGGTACCGGATGTCAACGTACCTCGCGGCGAGAAGAGAACCAACGATCGCCCAGTAGAAAGCATCTGCCATGCTGAGCACACTGGCGCGATGCTGGATAATACCATAGGCGCAAAATAGCAAGACCACATTTCCGATCATCATCCAGAAAAGCCGCAAGAAGCAACCTGCTGGAGGATCGTACTTGTGGTCCTCGTACTTCTTTTCTTCCTCCTTCTCTTCCATCGCTCTCTCCCGGGTCGCTCTGCACTTTTCAGGGTGGCGGCGCGTCTCGCGGGTAACGGATTCCGTCGCCCGTCTGTTACTGAGGCAACAGACGCAAGGCATACCCCGGCCTCGATTCGGGGTCGAACCACCAATTCCAATCCGGGTTGGCACTCAGGAGTTTGATGCCCCCGTCGACGTTCTCGGAAACGACCCATATCGACTTGGGCATCCAAGCGTCGTGCGCATCATGAATTCGTAGCCGGATCTCCTTGATCTGCGTGTCGTCAAGATTGTCTGCTTCCGACAAGACCAACTCCAGGCAGCCGGTTTGCCCGCGCTCGCGATCATTCTGCCGGGGGTCTCCAAGACCGTCCCAGACTTTTTCCCCATTGTGGGCTGCTATTTCGAGCCGAAGCTGAGCATGTGTACCTGCATAGCTTTCGGTGGACGTGACGGTAAGCAACCAGAGACGCTTGATTCTGGCCATCTCGTATTCTCCTAACGAGGGACGACCCTTGCGCCTTGTGCACGTTCAGTCCGGTGCCCACAGGTCGCTGGTCCGGCCTGATTGCCTGCCGCCCTTGTATAGGCCTCCAACACATCAAAGGCATCATCTGTGCTGCCGTCACAGCAAGCCACCAAGTCGTCGGCTGCAGCAATTAGAGAATCGCAGTCGAGGGACGTGTCTCCACGGTTCAACATGCGCTCGACCATAGACTGACAGGACTCGCCAACCACAAAGCCGTGCTCCCGAAAGAGACTGAGAAGCTCTGTCGCGCTCAGCTTTTCACGTCCTTCGGCGCCCAGCAGGTCGAGGCATCTTCTGATCGCCACAGATGGGACGCGTTGCGAATGTCTCATGGGCATGGCGTGTCCCCCTACTCCAACTCGCCGCGGGCAGCGCATCGCACGCAAAGGACGGCGTATGGAATGGCGTTAAGCCGGGCCTTGGGGATCTTTGCGGCGCACTTCTTGCATACTCCGTAGATTCCGTCTTCCATGCGTTCCAATGCTTCTTCGATCTGTTCAAGAGTCCGGTCCTTGCTTTCCATCAACGTCAAGGTGAACTCCCGCTCGAAGTTGTCGGTGCCAATATCCGCCATGTGGATCGGCAGGGATGACAGATCGCCATTGGCTTGGGCGAGAGTCCTCTCCAGTACGGCGTCGGCCATCTGGCTTACGTCACCCCGGAGCCGTGCTCGCAAGGCGACAAGCCGCTCCTTGTACAGTTTCGAGTCTTCTGCATTCATGGCTTCAACTCCGAAAGGGACTCTGTACCTGCCTCCGGCAGAGGCACTTCGGCTGTGCGTGCCTGCCGCCAGCGACGGGTTAGGGGCTACATGTCGATTCGGATTCCCCACTGCTCTCCTTATGTGCTTCAGCACGCCTTATCGCCGTATGGACTTCCTTGCGATGCACCGGCACGCCCTTGGGG
>JBHHZW010000475.1:0-2273 GCA_046758305.1 Bacteroidota bacterium
GGCAGCGCGAGTCACGACATACAGATTACGGCTAACGACTAACGATTAACGACTCACGAACATGGGTGCATGAAAATGAGCCAACATTGGAGTACATTCCAATGTGATCGCTCGCGGCACTTAAAAATTGCTCGAGCGGTATATTTGCATATTAGGCGAATGAGGAGGAAGCGAAGAGATGATTCGTATAACATGGAACATTGGTCGAGTAGCCCTCATCGTTTTTTGCGGCTGGCTACTTCTTCATGCTTCCGAAGAGCGAGCCAGGGCGGCACGCATGACTTCTATGATCGCCGCCGAGCTCAAATCCCCAGACGAACACATGATTTCTGAGCGGCTGCGCTTCGTCACAGACTTACTCAACAAGGGAACCGATCCGCAGATTTTCTCAAGTGCCGCTCTTGTTCTATTGGCTTTGGTTCCCTATGCAAGAAGAAAAACGAACACCGAACCAAAGTAGAGGGACGCAGGGATCAAAGGCTTAAGGGACGCAACCCTTTTTACGGCGTGTGTTCGCCAGAACGGATGAACCTCGACCTTCGAACACTTCTCCCGCAACTGCTCCCTGACGCAATTGCGTGGGCAGAGCTTCAGGCGAAACATGTTGCCGACGTAGGACGGAACCTTAACAGTGGCGAACTTGATCTAGCCCGGGCCGTAGGGGTGCAACACCCAGAGCTGATCCGGGTCAAGTTGGTCGATCAGCTTCCGCTTCCCGAAGAGCCGACGTTGAGACAGGCTGCGCTGCAAACTGGGTTACTTGGGCCGGGGATGGTCGGACTAACCCTTGGATATAGCATCTTTATTGTACAAGGCTACGACACAGCGCGCCTGCTATCACACGAGTGTCGTCACGTCTACCAGCACGAAGTTTTCGGCTCTATTGCCAAGTTTCTTCCCGTCTACCTAGATCAGATCGTGAACGTTGGATATCGCGACGCCCCCTTGGAGCAAGACGCGCGAGCACATGAACGCGAAGAGATGTAGGGCCAGGTCTGGAATGGTGAATTCGAGGCTGGCTATACCACTTCGTATTGAATATCGTCTGTAGATAAAATCTACCCGTGTAGGAAATAGGAGAGTTGAGAATGAGTGCTGAATCAGCATATTCCATCAACACCGACGTCAAGTTTAACCCTCTTGAGCTGATCGATATCGGAAAATTACACGAGCAGTGTGAGGAAGACTGGTTCAATCAAACGTTGTGTCAAGTTAATGACTGTGTAGTAAGACTCGGTGTTGTAAAAGGTGAATTTCATTGGCACAAACATGAGGAAGAAGATGAGTTTTTCTACGTTGTTAACGGTAAATTCTTAATCGATTTGGAAGACCGAACGGTAGAGCTGGTTCCCCAGCAAGGATTCACGGTGCCAAAAGGTGTGCTTCATAGAACAAGAGCCGCTGAACGGACGGTCATCCTCATGATCGAAGGAAGCACCGTTGTCCCAACAGGAGATTGAAGTAGGTCAAAAGGCGGGCTAACCACCTTGATGCATGGGTGGAAACCACTGGGATCGAAAAGCCTGGGGAGAGTCTGAGCATCGAACGCGCACTCGGGTTGGCTGGACCAACTTATCGAGGACGCATGGAGCTCAACTACGTTAAGCCTTCCGCCGAGGTTCTATCGAGGCATTTCGAGGCTTTAGGGCTCACGGGGAAGTTCTGGACGGTGAGATAGAAGCGAGAACAAACACAAATCAAGGGGACAAATCTTGCGTTTTCAGCAAACCCCTCCGTTGCCTTGAGGCGGGCAGCGACGGTAGAATTTCCCCAGGTAGTAACGTGGAGCGCCGAAAGGGCTGCAAAGCTCATCGGTTGATCCTCCGCTCTGCCGAGGGCATTCCCAGGCCCAAGTATTGCCAGGGAAGATGCTCACGGTCCCGCAAGCGTTTTAAACCCGCATCCGTGGCCGTGGCCAGGCGCTATCGCTGCTGTTGGAAGTCGAGGCGCACAGATGTTCTGGCTGACGGTTACCGCATTCGCTGCTTTCTTTCTCTGGGTCTTATCGCCTGATCTTGCGAGCGACTTCCAGGCGACACTCGCCACGCTCGCTGCCGGTTGGCTGTTGCTTGAGCTCTCTGAACACCGTACCCGAGGCCGGCGTGCGCGGACCGATGCACGTGTGAGGAAATGGTTGCGAGCCTGACTTTGGTTACAAGCATGTTCGAGCTACTGAGACTTTACTTTAAGTTTGTTTTCCTCTCCGTCGGTAAGAGATGCTGGCTGCAGTGGATTCTAGGGGTTTCGTTTATTGTGGTTGTCTTAGGCCTGAT
>JBHHZW010000476.1:0-2258 GCA_046758305.1 Bacteroidota bacterium
AACAACGCACGAGACTTGACTGCTTACATAAAAGGCGGGGAATTTGGCCGATCATGGATCTTTCAGTAGTGGGCGACTGAAAGAATCGCCCCTGCAACGCATCGTTGAGATGAAATTGCGTGGCCGATCATTTTTCCAACCCCATTTTCTTTAGAAGGGCAAGAAATCTTGGATCTTGATGAAGCATTTGTAGCCTCGGGTCCACCTTAAGGTGCAGATGAATCAGCCACACAGATCGCTCCTCATAGGATTTCTGCAACCATTCAACCGCCCTGTCATTCTCACCAAGTCCTGCATAGATTACTGCTATGCTGTATGGTGAGACATACCTTCGCTTTGATACCTCATGCAAATCGTCGAGCACCTTCTTGGCTTCGCCACTGTTGCCAGACGCTGCATAAACGTGCCCCAGCGCCGCCTTCACTACCGTGAGATCCCCGGAAAGGGTTATCGCCTTTTGAAGCTCTGCGATGGCTTGCTCGTACATCCCCCTTTGTTCATAAGTCAGCCCGAGGGCGAAGTGCGCCACGCTGAAGCTCGGATCAATCTCGAGCGCCTGTCGGCATTGCTCTATCGCTCGGTCGTACTGGCCCGCCGTGTAGAAAACTAATCCCACATCCGTGTTTATGATGAGCGAGAGTGGGTCAAGCTCCTGAGCTCGTCCTATCTCTGCGATGGCCGCGTCCATTTGGCCCATCACTGCTAAATAGAGGGAATACCGTTGGTGAGCTGTTGCGTAGGCAGGGTTCAACTCGATAGCTCGCCTGAACTCTCGCTCGGCATCCAGCCAGTTCCAATCGTGGAGTATTCTCACATGTGCCAGCGCCTCGTACGCTTCGGCGAGTGTATTGTCTAGCTCCATCGCCTTCGTTGCCGCTACCCGTGCCTTTGGGATGGCCTCGTTTGGGGAAAGTATATGATAGCTGCAAAGCAACGAGTAGCTGTCAGCCAACCCAGCATAGGCGAAGGCGAATCCGGGGTCTTTTTGAATCGCCTGTTGGAAGTACTGAATGCCCTTCTTCAGACCCTCTTCGGTCCGCTTGCTCCAGAAGAAGCGGCCCTTCAAAAAGAGGTTATACGCTTCGAGATTCTCAGTAGGGCGCTTAACAAACGCTGTCTCTCGCTCACCTACGAGTTTTATCCGTAGGGTGTTGACAACGGCCTGCGAGATATCATCCTGGATGGCAAATACATCCTCCATCTGCCGATCGTACCGCTCTGACCAGAGATGATACCCGTCGGCGACATTAATGAGCTGTGCCGTGATGCGCAGCCTGTTCCCCGCCTTCCGCACGCTCCCTTCAAGGAGCGTACGGACATCCAGTTTTCTACCGATCTCGCGGATGTCCTCACTCTTGCCCTTGAATGCGAATGCAGAAGTCCGAGCGACGACGCGCAAGCCCTCTACTCGTGTCAAGGCATTAATGATCTCTTCTGCCATGCCGTCGCAGAAGTACTCTTGCTCTTTGTCGGCACTCATGTTGGTAAACGGAAGCACTGCAATGGACGGAAGGCGAGGACCTGTGGTCGCGCTTTTTTCGGTCGACTCAAAGCCGGTCGATTCTTCGAGCGATGTCAAATCGGCCAACATTTCTTCGACACGCTGGTAACGCTGATTACGATCTTTTGCCATTGCTTTCGCCGTAATCCGTTCTAATTGTGTCGGTACACCCGTTCGGATAGAGTTCATGTTTTGTGGTTCTTCATTCAAGATCGAGTACACTATTGCAGGTTCGTAATCTCCCCTGAAGGGTAACTCGCCTGTGATCATCTGATACAGCACGACCCCCATCGACCAGATGTCCGTGCGATGATCCACCGCTTCCCCGCGTGCCTGTTCGGGCGACATATAGGCCGCCGTCCCCACGGTGCTGCCAGTCTTTGTGACATGGGCGCCTCCACGAAGCTTAGCCAATCCGAAGTCGGTGACCTTGACCTTCCCCTCTTCAGTCAACATCATGTTGTCTGTCTTCACGTCACGATGAATGATGCCATGCCGGTGTGCATGGGCCAGCCCCTCGGCAATTTGCAGGCCGTAGTCGACAACTTGAGTAAGAGAAAGCTCACGGCCTGAGGATTGAAGATGCTTGATTTTCGATTTCAGGGTGCCGCTGGGTAGATATTCCAGGACGAGAAATCTTTGGCCATCGGCTTCATCGAGGTCGTAGATGGTGGCGACGTTCGGATGGTTCAGTGAAGAGATCGCCTTTGCCTCTTGCTGAAAGCGGGAAGTCTCTTCTTGCGAGGTGATGGGGTTC
>JBHHZW010000477.1:0-2254 GCA_046758305.1 Bacteroidota bacterium
TGGATACGTGCAAGAAGCTCAGAACAGCTCTGATGCTTTTTCGTTGAACCCGAACGGATAGGAACGCAAAGCTCATCGGTAGCACCAGCCTTGAACTGTACTTTGATATGAATCTTATTGGTCTTAATAAGGGTCACATCCTCGATGAGCAAACGGATCATTCGCTTCCGCTGTTTAGGAGAGAGACAAAGATCATTCCAAACCGAAGGAAAATCCTCAGCCAACTCACGGACGCGTAGATGCTCTTCAGCGGTCAGCTCAGCGGTCTTTTCGGCAAGAATTTGCTCATACTTCGCTTCAAGGTCGACAACAGCACGAAGGGCATCATTCCAGCGGCACTCAAGCTCATCAGCCACGAGGCGGTTCTCGGGATTGACGGAAAGGAACCGACATTGGGATAGGTGAGCCTCATGACGAGCACGCTCGAGCTGAGTCCAATGAAGTTGTACCACTTCGTCGTGTCGGGTGCGGATCTCATCAAAAACCTGCTCCGACAATTCGAAACTCAGAGGTGATACCATATCCAAAAGAAGACGGCTGATAGCCTCCTCAACTTGCAAGCCTGGGACGGATTGGCAGATCGGACTCGATGTTTCGCTTCCACGCTGACACCGATAAGTAGGGATCAGAGTACCACGGCGGGAGTGATAATGAACCGTCATACGTTGGCCACAGCGACCACACAAAACGAGACCCTGCAATAATGCTGGCCCTGACCGGGGTGGACCGCAACGACGATCCTCACCATGAGCGCAAGCATTAGATCCGAGTTGGTTTTGATTCCGCTGATATTGCTCCCAGGAGATATAGCCTTCATGAGCATTGGGAAGGAAGACTTTCCATTGCTCTTTTGGAAGCGTTTGGATGCGATTTTTACCAGTGATAGGGTTTTTCCTCGTTCGTGTTCGGCCAAAGACATAAGCACCGGCATAAATCGGGTTATGGAGCACATGAAGGACCCGTGTTCTGGTTAAGCTATTCCAAAGGACTTCACCCGCATTAGGGCCGCTCTGAATATGAGCGGGAAATTTCAAACCGTTCTCACGGAAATGCTTCACCACAGCGTAAGCGCTCCCACAGCGCTGGAAAGTGGCGAACAAATGTGATACTGATTCTCGAACCTGTCTATCAGGGTCGAGGACGATCTTTCCATAATCGTCATGAACATAACCGATTGTCAACGGTAATTTCAATTCACCACGCTTTGCTTTATTGAGCTTTCCACCCTCCATTCTAGCACGCAAGAAGTGGATTTCGGCCTCACTCATTGTGCCTTTCAATCCTAATAATAATCGATCATTAAAATCACTGGGGTCGTACAAGCCATCTTCATCAAGGATGAGTGTGTCTGTCATCGCAGAAATTTCCAACAAACGTTGCCAGTCGGCGTTGTTACGAGCCAGTCTGGACACCTCTAAGCCCATAACGAGACCAACTCGTCCCAAGGTGACCTCTCCCACAAGTTTCTTAAACCCGTTCCGTCCCTGGGCACTTGTTCCAGACAAGCCAAGATCGTCATCGATGGTAACGATCTGGTCTTTCTTCCACCCTCGAGCGAACGCGCGGGTCCTCAGGTTATATTGTCGTTCAGTGCTCTCACGATGCTCGAAGACTTGTTTCATGGTTGATTGCCGAACATACAGATATACCAGCCGACGCAGATGATCTGGTGTGACTTTTTGGTCTATCATTGTCTCCCTCCGATACAAACTGCAATCATGGTTGCTAAAACATGTATGAGATCCGTAAGGCTCTTCGATGCTGGAGTAAACGGTTTACTTCTGGACAGTTGCGCATTTTTCAATGATGTTGGTTCAAATGCTGGGAGTGCCTCGATCCATGCTCGCATTCCCTGGAGCATGAAAATGTTAAGCCCAGGAAACGAGACTTCATTCTCACCAGTTCTGATCATGGCGGCTCGTAACTGTTCGTAGAGTTCCATCACAATCTTACTGTCTATCATACCTCTGTCGATTGTTGTTCCCGTACTCTTTGCCCCTTTTTTTGATATTTGGCAAGGGCACGTTCGATGGTCCTCCGGTGTAATGTGACTCCAAATTCTTCGTTCACCTCTGAAATGATCGTCTTCATTGTAATCTTGGGTTCGTTTTTCCGCTTGTTTCTTACGAACTCGATGATCTCGTGTGTACATTTGTGCGGTTGTTGCGGTCCTGGCTTGTGAGATATTAGCCCAACCATGCCTTCTTTGTCGAACATTGCCGCAAGTTTGTGGAATGTTACTCTGCTGACTCCG
>JBHHZW010000478.1:0-2252 GCA_046758305.1 Bacteroidota bacterium
GCTGAGAAACCTGATATGCAAGTATTATTCTGGGTAGGTTGTGCTGGATCCTACGATAGTCGGTACAAGAAAGTGAGTGAGGCATTTGCGAAGCTCATGCAGAAGGCTGGAGTCAAGTTTGCCATTCTTGGAACAGAAGAAAAATGCACTGGTGACCCTGCACGACGCATCGGCAACGAGTACCTCGCCCAGACGCTCATAAAGGAGAATGTAACAACCCTCAACCGATACGGCGTCAACAACATTGTGACCGCATGTCCACATTGCTTCAACGCGCTGAAAAATGAATACTCACAATTTGGCGGCAACTATGATGTGGATCATCACACGGAATTCTTGATGCAACTGGTCCGGGAGGGCCGGATTACATTACCTGCCACGGCAAACTCGAAGATCACTTACCATGATTCATGCTATCTCGGACGATATAACGGCATATATGATGCGCCGCGGGATGCTCTGAAGGCAATTCCAGGGATGGAGATAGCGGAAATGGGACGCTCACGCGATAAGGGTTTTTGTTGTGGTGCGGGTGGGGGCCGAATGTGGATGGAGGAGCGTGTAGGAAAGCGCGTGAACGTAGAGCGAGCGGAGGAGGCTCTTGCCTTTCAGCCGGACGTGAGTGGAACCGGCTGTCCGTTCTGCATGACGATGATGACGGACGGTGTGAAGGAGAAGGATGCTGCAGAGTCAGTACAAGTGCGGGATATTGCGGAGATCCTGCTGGAAGCAACGGAGGACCATCAGTAACGAAATTCCAAATAGCAAGTACCAAATTCCAAAAAAGTCTCAAATTTCAAGTTGCAAACGTGACTCTCTCGAGATTCGGACGCCGACTTAGGAATTGGACATTATTTGGAATTTGAAATTTGTGATTCGGTGCTTGTCGTAATTGCCAGTGGATGTCTCTCAGGTATTTTTTACTTTCAGTTCTTGACTTGGGCTGGAGCTTCAATCGTCCTATGAGAAAATATCGCACATTGGTGGTTCGGTTTCTTGACGTTCCCAAGAAGCTCTACCTGAACACGTTTGATGACGAGCAGCAGGCAGTCGAAGAGGCGAAGAAGAAATTGGTCGAGCTCAACGGCGACGCGGCCGTTGTCTCTCTGGTTCAGAACGGTGAAACGAGGGTCATTCATCGGTTCGACCGACAGGCAGCATAGCCCAGGAAATCTTGTTGAGGTAGAGAAATTCGCCAGTTTGAATCAGACTACACTATAATCGTCCTGCAGGCGAGATGAATCTTGGGAGGCAGTATGAATCGCGCTATGGTAGGAAATTATTGGAATTCTTTAGATGATGAGACCTTCTCGGCTATTGTTTGTAACGTTCATACAAGAATGCTTTCAATTCGTGGAACGAGTGAAAGATCCTCATCGTACACCCGATCACCCAACCAGGTATCTCTGCTGGGTTCATTGCCGTCACCAGGTACACCGGCTTCCCAAAATACTTCGCGATCGTTAGTTCCCCCTTCGTTCCAGCCCCTCGTTGGGCGCTTTCATCCCAGAAACACACGACGTAGTCCGATCGCTGCGCGATCTCGCGGCAGTCGAAATCAACAATGTTCTGCACGATGTCACGAAATCGTTCGATATTCTCCCGCTTCAACTGACGAAAATCGATGCCGGGATAGTAGGTTGATAGAAACTCTTCACTTTTTTCGTTGGGATTAAAAACATGATGTCCGAGCCTATCCTCGATCCACTGATGGAGGTCGGCGCGCCAGCCGGCTCCCTCGCTTTCTGCGTACTCCATTCCGCCGGATAGATACGCGTTGATGTTTCTCGACATGGCAGTGCCGTTCCGACAAAATGATTGAAAGAGAGATGCGCGCAAGTGCGTGCTGGAACGCGCACTGTGCCCCTTTAAAAGATTTAGTCATAGGGGCACTCGCACCCAGGATTTTAATCCATAGAGATGCCTTCGGCACCTTTGGCAGATGGTGTTGCCATCCGCGCCAGGCAACTCAAGTTTGTCTCAGCGGTGCAGGAGCCTCGATCTCGTTGCTGCTCGTCAATCTGCGTCGAGGTACTTCTCTCTCTGGTCTTTGTTCAGATCGTGGATAGTCTGGAATGTGTGGGTGAGCGCATCCACCTGCAAGATCAATTCCTTCTTTTCATATCGCGGTGCAAAGATTGAACCGTCGATCGCGTATATTCGCCGTGACGGCTCATCATAAAACGTATAGTTCACAAAGGGTCCGCCGCCGCTCTGGTCACTGAAGCGCCACAGACCGCGCATCTCGAAGG
>JBHHZW010000479.1:0-2249 GCA_046758305.1 Bacteroidota bacterium
CATCGCGCTTTGCCATTTCGTCAGCCACTTTGTAGCCGTGAAATGTTGCATGAGACACAATGGTTGAGAGTTTGAATCCGTCGTAAAAGATTCGTGCTGTTGCCATCACGTCGCGCGCGCCGGCGGTGTGGATCAACACCGGAATATTTCCTTGAAACGCGCTTCTCATCTGTTCCAGTTCGAGTTTTTCCGCCGGTTTTTCTGCCCGCTCACCTTTTTGATACGCCTCCCACGCCTGGGTATATTCTTTCGCCTTTTCGAGAATGTCCCTCAGCATCCACGACATCCCCATCCTTGTATTTTGGCACAATATTCTTAAACCTTTTGAGCCGCGAAGGCACATAGAAGTTTACGGAAATAAGAAATTGATTTGCGTCTCGTCCTCGATAAACCGGGATGTTCCACTTGTAGATATTATTTACAAGCTGCGGCGGCCACCGTCAGCTTCAGTGCCTGGTTAGACCGCTTTCGCCCTCAACACAGTCTACTCAGCCACCTTTAGGCATACCTGGACCAACACCAACACCAAAATCAACACGCCGAGCCCGACCTCCCATTTCCGAAACCCCGGAAATGTCCGAGAAACCGGCCCATAAGCCAAGAAGAAGATACCTGAGGCAAGCTGAATCACCAGAATAATACTCTCAAAAACGGCCCATCCTGCAATCCAACGCACCACCCCAAACACTAGAACGACCGCTGCGATGCCAGCGACCGTGATAAAGGGATTCTCCCAATCCAACCGGGCCCGTTTCGTTTCGACCTGAGCCATCGGGGGCAGTCTCTCTTGCACTAAACGGACCACCTCGGCGGCCGGTTCAAACCCAAAGAGCGCAAGCGGTCGCCCTCCTGTAGTGAAGATTTCCACGGCTCGAGGTTCGCCGCGAGGGTTTCGCCGGACCCGGGCCTTGGTAATATCGCCCCAAGCCATCTCCTGGCGCGTGGCGCCGGCCTCGCGCGCCAACCCGTCTGGTCCGAGGTAAAGTTTCAATTGCCGAAATCGACGAAACGTGTAGTGGCCCACCAAAACGAACACTGCGAGGATAAGCCCCAAGAGGATGGCAACCGAGAGTGCAAGACTAGCCATCTCTCCAGACTCGAAGTTCATACCATTCTCGATGGCAACAAAGAACGGCACCAATATAAACATAGTCATAGCTAACACGACTATGAGCCGCCGACGGGTTCTCAAGAAGTGCTCGGATATGGCAAAAACCTGGCGTTGATCGACCATGTTTGGGTCCTCGATTAGATTCATCTCAGCCTCCCATTATACCCCTACTTAAACTCTGTAAGGGCGAAATGTTCCACATGCCGCCCCTAACGGAGCTACGAATGATTATGAGCATTCGATGGCTATAAGCATAACGTCCCTAACGGGACTTTTCAGACAACTCTATTCTGTACGCTCAAAGACAATCCGTCCGTTTATCATAACCTTTTCCACACGGCTCGTGAAGTCAAGCGGCTCGCCAGATAGAATGACCAAATCCGCATCTCTGCCCACATCAATGCTTCCGATCCTATCATCCACATGCAGAAGTTCTGCTGGATAGCTAGTAATAGCCCGAAATGCTTTGGCTTCATCCATTCCGTATCGCACGGCGTAAGCGGCGTTCATCGGCAAATACTGTGTCCCCGAAGTCGCGCTGGTGTGAAACGCGACGCGCAACCCACTTTGGATCAGAAGGTGGGCATTATTGATCGGTTTTCCTTTCTCATAGCGAATGATATTGGGTCCGATGGCAACTCCCACGTTGTACTTCTTCAGCTCAGGGACGACGCGGTAGCTATCATCGCCGCCCAAAATGATGACATCGAGATTGTATTCGTCTCGAAAGACTTTCAGAGCATTGCGAATTTCATCAGCGCGATTGGCGTGTATAAGCACAGGCATTTCGCGCTTAAAGAGTCCGCGCAGCAATTCGAGATTCGCATCGCGCTTTGGACGGCCGGGTTCTTTAACCTTGCCCTCTTTATCCGTTAGCTTACGGTGTTCGTATTCCCGATGCTTGCGCTCGTATTCATCCCACTTTTCAGCATATTCTTTCGCTTTTTTGAGCAGGTCTCGCGCTTCCCAGATTCGCGCCAGTTTTGCCCTCCCGCCAAGCATTGAGAATTTAATGGCTGCGTACTCTTTCACAATCATATCCTGCACGTTGTCGCCAGCGAGTTTGATTAATGCAGCATTGCCGCTCACAAGCTCGCGAGTCTCTGGAGCCAGCAAAACCGATGTCACACCAGAGCGT
>JBHHZW010000480.1:0-2244 GCA_046758305.1 Bacteroidota bacterium
CCAGAGAATGCCCCTCCTCCGTGCCGGCCATATCCGCCGTACGTGTCCACAATGGTCTTCCGGCCTGTCAACCCACTGTCACCGTGCGGACCACCAATTTCGAAGCGTCCCGTCGGGTTCACGTAATACGCGGTCTTCCGATCAAGGAGGTCTTCCGGAATGACGTTCTTGATCACATGGCTGATCACGTCGCCACGAATACGTTTCTGTGGCACATCGGGATCGTGCTGTGTCGAGACAACTACAGCCGAGACCCGCACCGGTCTCCGACCTTCGTATTCGACTGTGACCTGGGACTTCCCGTCCGGTCGGAGGTATGGCATGAGCTTTTTTTGATTCTTCCGGATCAGCGCCAGGCGTCGCACGATCCCGTGGGCATAGAGGATCGGCATCGGCATATAGGAGGGTGTTTCACGGCATGCATAGCCGAACATCATGCCCTGGTCTCCCGCGCCTCCTTTGTCCACGCCGCGGGCGATGTCGGGCGACTGCTGGTGGACGGTCGACAGCACAGAACAGGACTCCGCATCGAACCGATATTCCGCCTTCGTATACCCAATATCACGGATGACTTCGCGTGCAACCTCCTCAAAATCCACGTAGGTGTCGGTGGTGATCTCCCCCGCGATGAGAACAAGTCCCGTGGTCACCATCGTTTCGCAGGCGACGCGCCCGTCGGGATCTTTCAAGAGGATTGCATCGAGCACCGCATCGGAGACCTGGTCGCAGATCTTGTCTGGATGTCCTTCCGACACAGACTCCGACGTAAAAAGATAGGACATAGCCAATCGGCCTTTCTCTGACGGTTCAGTCGAGAACTACTTCCCGGAGCAATTTGATGGGAAGAGCTCCGTGACGGAGGAAGGTGTCATGAAACTCTCTCAGGTTGTATCGATCGCCCTGCTGTGCTTTCATATCCTCACGCAACCCAAGGATCTGCAACTTTCCGAGAGTATAATTGAGGTATCCCGGATCGAACGTACCTCGTTCTGCTTCCTTGCGGGCCGGATGCTCTTCCATGAAAGCGTTCTCCATGAAGAACTTCGTTGCTTCATCCACTGTCATACCTTCCGTGTGCATCCGAATCGCGACGACGAACCGGCAGAGGCGAACGAGTGCCTCGTGGAGTTGGGCAAGACGGATCCGCGGATCACCATCTCCGTACCCCTCATCAACCATCATTTGCTCGGCATAGTGAGCCCAACCCTCAATGGCCGAATAACTCCCGAACACGCGCGCGACCTTTGATGGCACGTTCCGATAGTGCAAGAAATGAAGGAAGTGCCCAGGATACGCCTCGTGGATAGAGATAATCCTCAACACAGGATAATTGAACGCGCGGAGCCATTCTTCCTTCTGATTCAGTGGCCAGTCCAGCTCTACGGGGGTTATATAATAGTAGGCCGCCGTCGCCTTCGTCTCGAACAAACCGGGCGGGTCGAGCGAAGCAAACGCCCAGCGCTCAAACGGCAGCGATTCTTTGACCTGCAAATTGTCTGTTTCCGGAACCGAGACAATCTGTCTATCGATCAAAAACTGCCGCAATTCTGCGAGCGTGTTCGCTCCGTCCGCGATAAGGCTCTCAGCGGTGGGATGGTCGTTCGCGACCGATCGGAAGACTTCCACCGGAGATTTCTGCGGATCGATTTGCCCCGCAGTCGCTCGGTATGCTTCCTGTGTACGCTTCAGCTCACTCAGGCCAAGCTCGAGGAGCTCTTCAAGCGGTCTTTCGACCATCTCACCATAACGGAGCATTTTTCGAAACCGCTCGGAACCGAGAGCATACTCCTCGTTTGCGTTCGGGAGGAGTTCATCGTTCAGAAACTCGGTGAAATCCTCAACGAAAGCAATCGCTTCAGCGTTTGCCTTCTCGAATTGCCGCTTCAGTTCGCCATCGGCAACTCCTTTGACCTCCTCGGGCAGGCTTCTCTGCAGGAATACGAGATGACCTTCCGCGATATCGATCGCCGTAGTGATGAACGTTCGAGCGGTCCGCTTCAGCAGATTCATCTTGGCCGTCTCGACGATTTGAGGGAAGTTCTTCTCTTTAGCAATGACAGCACGGAGGCGCTCGTCGAGGGGTGCATAGTTGCGCTTGATGTAGCCGCTCACGTCGAACCGCGCAGCGTACACCATCGGATTTCTCCTCCAGGACTGAATCTCTTCGTACTCGAGGAGCTCACTCCGGATCTGATGGAGGATAATTTGGTAGTCGCTATAATTCTCAGCCAACAGACGCTTCGG
>JBHHZW010000481.1:0-2242 GCA_046758305.1 Bacteroidota bacterium
GAACCTCGCCCTTCAAGAGGGCGTCCCCAGCCCGGAGCGAACTGTTACTTTCTTCAATCGGACGTTTCTCCGTCTGATTAAGAAGTACGGCCGGGTCTTCGAGATGGAACTTATAGGGAGATTCAACACCGGGACGCTCAATTTCTTCAAGGACATTACAAAAGCTCCGAAGTTATTTTTCAAGGGGCGACTGAAACTTTGGCCGAGTTTCACAGGAAGAAAGACGGCAAACTCGGTCTTTAAGGACATCGAGAGGGTCAAAGCATCGGGGCAGGTGGAGAAGTCTTCACCGTCCAAAGAATCATAAGGGAAATAAAGACTATGGTCAGTCAAGAAAAGCCTATGAAATACGCCTATTACCCTGGATGTTCGCTTCATGCCACAGCGGTCGACTACAACGAGTCGACGCTGGCTGTCGCCGAGGCACTTGGTATTGAGCTAGTGGAGGTGCCAGACTGGAGTTGCTGTGGGTCGACGCCTGCGCACTGCACGGATGAGCTTCTGGCCGTTGCTTTGCCCGCAAAAAACCTGATTGCCGCCAAAACGGTCGCAGATGAGGTGCTCGTCTGCTGTTCAGCTTGCTTCAGCCGGTTCAAATTTGCCCAGAAACATATTGAGGAGAAAGACAATCTCCGGACCGAACTGGCCGAGATATTGCCTGTTGAGGAAGTCCAAGGCATGAGTGTGCGGCATTTGATTGATATTTTGAGGCATGACGTCGGGCTGGAAAGAATCGCAGAGACCAAACGCCGCGACCTTGGTCTAAAGATCGCATGCTACTACGGCTGTCTCCTCACCCGGCCACCGAAGGTCACGAATTTCGACGACCCAGAGGAGCCCTGCTTTATGGATGAGCTGCTGACGGCGGCAGGTATGGAGACCGTTGCCTGGCCTTACAAAACAGAATGTTGTGGCGCCACATTTTCTTTAACCCGCACAGAAATTGTTCTGAGATTAGTGGCGGACATCTTGCAAATGGCAAAGGAAGCCGAGGTGGACTGCATCAGCGTGGCTTGCCCGCTTTGTCATGCAAACCTCGATATGCGACAGCGTGACATTGAGAAGAAACTCGGGGTCAAGTACGAAATCCCCATTTTCTATTTCACACAACTGCTCGGTATGGCATTTGGCTTGGAACGGAGCAAGCTGGGCATTGGACGGTCATTGGTAAGCTGTAAGGAACTTCTCACCGCAAAGGGGATCGAATAATGGCCGAAAGGACCCATCAAAAAGAGATGGATGTTCATACGCCTCAGTCCGCAGCCCCGGACAGGACAAGCGTCATTGGCCGCGGCAGGCGGCTAGCGCCCCGTGTTGGTATTTTCGTCTGCCACTGTGGCATCAACATAGCCAAAACTGTGGACGTCGAGCACATTGCGGCGGAAATCGCCAAGGAGCCCGGCGTCGTTTTCGCAACGCATTATACGTATGTCTGCTCCACTCCCGGTCAGCAGATGATTGTCGATGCCATTAAGGAGCATGGTCTGGACCGTCTGATAGTGGCCTCATGCAGTCCCAGGATGCACGAAGTTACTTTCCGGCGTGCCGCTGCAAAGGGTGGACTGAACCCGTTTCTATGCGAAATGGCAAATATCCGGGAGCAGTGCTCCTGGGTGCACGATGACCGCGAGCAGGCCACGCGAAAGGCGCTCGAAATCCTCCGCACGACTCTGGAGAAGGTGAAGGGCGATGCTGCCCTGGAGATTACCAGCGTGCCGATTACGCGGCGTGCACTGGTCATCGGTGCGGGCATCGCCGGTATCCAGACCGCTCTGGACATCGCCAACGGCGGACACGAGGTGCTCCTGCTGGACAGGTATCCCTGCATCGGCGGCCACATGGCACAGCTCGGTGAGACGTTTCCCACCCTTGACTGCGCCAGCTGCATCTTCACGCCCAAGGTCGTGGAGGTAGCACAATGTGAGAACATAAAGATACTTGCGTACTCGGAGGTCGAGGAAGTGACCGGGTCAGTGGGCAACTTCGAGGTGAAAATTCGCAAAAAAGCTCGCTCGGTCGACGAGACCAAATGCACCGGCTGCGGGCTTTGCTCGGAGAAATGCCCTGCGAAGGTTCCGAGCGAGTTTGACTGTGGTTTGGCGATGCGTAAAGCGATTTATATCCCTTTCGCACAGGCGGTTCCAAACGTTGCGACGATCGACAAAGAAAACTGTCGCTATTATCAGACGGGCAAGTGTAAGGTTTGCCAGAAGTTCTGCCAGGCTGACGCCATTGTGTTCGA
>JBHHZW010000482.1:0-2237 GCA_046758305.1 Bacteroidota bacterium
CATCTGCTCGCGCTGATGCTGGAGCGAGCTCTTGCTGAGCTTCAGCTTGGCCAACGATCAGCCCCCGGAAGAGGAAGAGGGGAAGTACTTCCTGATCAGCTCTTCTTTCATCAGCAGCTCATCCGGCTCGAAAAGCTTTCCGCCCTTGACTGTGAATCGGATATTTCGCACGTTCCGGATGTCCAGCAAAGGGTCCGCTGTCAGAACCACGAGGTCGGCCAGCTTCCCCGGTTCAATCGTCCCAATTTCACCAGCAACGCCGAGGAGGAGAGCCCCTCCCTCCGTAGCGGCTCTCAATATTTCCGCTGGCGTCATGCCGGCTTGACTCAGGAGCTCTATCTCAAGATGCGTACCGATGCCAATCTCCGTATCCGATCCGAGGGCCATGGGAAGCCCAAAGTCCCGAGCAGATTGGGTATTCCGTGTCACGGCATCCAGGTAGGCCGGATAATTCGTGCACAGAGTCGGGAAGAGATCAAATCGACAACCCGCTGGCGTCTCCACTTCATTCTCAAACCGATCCAGTTCTTCCACCGTGAGCGCATCACGCAGACGTGAATCGGAGAGCACTCGCCGAGCGTAGTCCGTTGGGTCACCGTATTCGACCAGGACGCCAAAGGTGGCCGTCCATGGCATCGCGCGCCGCTTCATTTCTTCCCACAGAGACCTCTCGACCACCCTGTCGGCCACTGGATGAATCAGAGCATCGACACCCAATTCAAGAGCTTGCCGAGCAAACGAATGTCGCCAGGCATGCGCGTACACGCGGATTCCATCTGCGTGCGCAGCGCGAACGACCTCGTGCGCAACCTCAGCAGTTAGATTCGGGATCGGTGATTCCGGGAGGAACCAGAGGCTGCCGTCCTCCAAGTACATCTTAATCTGTCGGATGCCGTGATGGTGAACCTCCTGCACGTACTCTCTGGCCTCCGTAACCGTTAGGGGTTTCCTGACGAGGTAAGTACGCGGGAAAATATTATCGGGCCATTCTCCGGAAAAGAGCCACGGCGTGAGATGAATCCGGGGGGATGGATTCTCAGGCTCGCGAGACCAACCCTCAAGTGCCAGTAGCGTATCGCCCGCCGCCGGCATCGTGTGCATCGTTGTCACGCCCAGAGCGAGAGCTCGAGCCAGCAACTCCTTCGAGTTATCGTGGGAGTGAACCTCCACGATACCCGGGATTACCCACTTTCCTCTCCCGTCAATAACTGTTGCCTTGCGTGGTATCTGAACCGTAGAACTTTCGCCTACGTCCGAGATGCGATCACCCTCCACTACTATGGTCATGCCGGCTTTGGACGATCCCGTTCGCACATCGATGATCGTCGTAGACTCGATGACCAGAGGCTCTGCAACCTTACCCACTTGCGCACAGGCCGTTGCAGTCACGGCGAACACTACTGCGAGTTCTCTGACCATGCTTGGCCCTTTACCAGTCGCCACCGAAGGAAGTCGGCCTGCGCCAATCTCCTGCGAAAGAGATCAAGCGGCGGCTAACGCCCATCTCCACCGGCGCACACGAATCTTGACAAATAACATGCACGCTAATTGCGTGTCCGCTGCAAGCGCTTAGGCAGCATTGCTTCACGGGCTTCACCCGTTGGAGGACAATACAATGTGGCTCTCCATGGCAGACTTGAACGGTGCGACCGCCTCGGCAGAATGCTCGGGTTTCAGTGCCTATCATCTTCTCTCGTACACGATCCGCCTTGATCTCCGCTCACGGCTGCCGGGCCTCGCTCGGAAGTTCTCGTATGTGTATCCGTTCTCGCTTAATCGAGCGACGCCTTTTCGGTTGACCTTCTCACCAGTTTCCGGATCGACGATCGTTTCACGATAGGTTAGAACACGCCCTTCCTCATCAAACTGACCATCCCAACCGCCCAGCCAGCCCATCTTGTTGCTCATTCCGATGTTCACGTACTTCGCCTTGGCTCGATCGTAGAAGTGATAGCCGATGAACGAGAAGGACATGCCCGGATACTCGTCTCGCACCTGTAGGATCCAACCACCAAGAATCATCTTATGCACCGAGGTTCCCTTGATCACTTCGGGCTCGGCTCCCGGGCCAGACCATAAGGTCATGGTGGCCTGATAGTTTCCCACGAAACGCTCGAGATTCTTCTCGGCTTCCCCCGGCTTAGCATCTTGAGTCCACCATTGGGCATTCGCCCAACTCGAGCCTATCGCGATCCATACACACAATGAAGAAGCGAGCGTCAGCCACACTCTTGCTT
>JBHHZW010000483.1:0-2226 GCA_046758305.1 Bacteroidota bacterium
TGGTGTGGATACGACGTATTTCGCCCCTGATGGCCATCCCCCAGATGAGAAATCTCTCGTTTTTACAGGGGTTATGGCCTATGGCCCGAATAGGGATGCTGCCCGTTTCCTGTGTACGGAAATCCTGCCCCGTGTCAGGGATGTCATCCCTGGGGTGGTGGTTAATCTTGTTGGAAGCGACCCACCGGATGATGTCTGCACTCTGGCTGGGAATGGTGTCCGAGTTACGGGGACGGTCTCCGATGTACGCCCGTTCGTGCACCGGGCAACCGTCTACGTCAGTCCGCTCCGGTTCGGCACCGGAATGAAAAACAAGGTCCTGTCCGCGCTCGCGATGGGGAAAGCGGTCGTGGCAAGCCCTGAAAGCTGCGCTGGCCTGGATATCACCCCCGGGGAGCATCTTCTTGTCGCGGATACGCCAGAGAAATTTGCGACTTACATCGCGTCGCTTTTGTCCGACGCTCACTGGCGTCATCACTTGGGTATTGCTGGGAGGAAACTTGCGGTAGATCGGTATGGATGGCATGTTATGGCGCGGCGGCTCGAGGCGCTCCTTGAAAGCTTGGTGGGTGAAGTGAGAAACGGTAACGAAGACAATTCGTGATGTGGGCGGTTCGAAAAGCTGCTGGGGAGGAGGCAAAGGAGATTATCAAGCTCTTTAACCTTATTTATGAGATTCCCAAAACTAATGATGAATATGTATGGCTTTATCAGAACAATCCCAGTGGCCCGAGCCAGGTCTGGCTTGCTATTGATAAAAAGACTGGTATCACAGTCAGCGCGCGCCCAATCTGTCCGTGGAGGATGAAGATCCTTGATGAGGAGCTCATCGTCACCCAGGCTGGCGACGCCCTGACACATCCGGATTATCGTCGCCGCGGAATCTTCACTGCATTGGTGAAAGCGACGTGGTCTGACTTGCGCGAGCAAGGCATCCCACTTACCTATAGCTTTTCCAATGATGGTTCGCTGTCCGTTTACCGGAAAGTAAAGATTGGCCCAGAGAAGCACACGGGATGCCACGAGATCGGTTTCCTCCGCCGAATGGTCAAACCACTACAATCCGAGGAACTCCTTGCAAACACATTCGGAAAGAACTCCCTCTCCAAGCACCTTGGCCGATTGCTTGATCTTCTGATAGGGTTTCTCACCGAGTCCATTGCGTGGGACCGGTCACGACCGCTGACCATTAGCGAGATTCGCCAATTCGATTACCGCTTTGACCTGCTCTGGAAGCGGGTCTCAAGGTGCTTCACCGTCATAGGTGTCAGGGATAGCACATTCTTGAACTGGCGATATATTGACACTCCCCGGAGGAAACACACGGTTCTTTCAGTAGAGGAAAGAGGGGAAGTGCAAGGTTTCGCCGTCTTTGAGGTCGAGCAGTCCACTGGTAGCGTAAAACAGGCATGCCTGGTTGAAGTTTTCGCTATTCCGGATTCCGGGATCACGAGATCCTTGCTCACTGCGGTCGCGAAGTATTGTCGTGAACGGGGCGTTTCTAGGATGATTGCGTGGGCGTTGGAAGGCAGTGACTATGCCAAGACGTTGCAAAGGGTTGGTTTCATTGCACGGCGGGATCGTATTTCCTTTGCTGTTCACATTCATACAAATGTCCCGTATTCCGCCATACTGTTGGATAGCAAGAACTGGTTTATCACATTGGGCGACCGGGATATGGTGAGCGTAGGCAGTTAAATGACTACTCAAACACAGAAATTAAAGAAAGAGGTTAAGGCTATCGTAGGACGGGCGACCTTCGGCTTGCGCCTTCATAAACTACTGCTCGCGGATTCTGCGGTGGTCGTTGCCTTCCACCGAGTCAACAATATGACAGTTGGTGATGGGTTGACGTGCAGCGTGGAAATGTTCAAGAGATACTGCAGTTTCTTTTCGAAGAATTTCCATGTGGTCTCACTGCGGCGGAGTATTGAAAAAATGGAGAGCGGTGCATCCCCGAATGGCGAATTGGTAATCACTTTTGACGATGGCTACCGAGACAACTACGAATACGCTGCACCGGTACTGAAGGTAATGGGCCTACCGGCGACATTTTTTGTGGTGACTGGGTTTATAGGTACAGACATTGTGCCATGGTGGGATAGGAAACTCAGTATTCGACAGCAGTGGATGAGCTGGGATCAAGTCCGGGAACTCCAGCGAGAAGGATTCGAGATCGGAGCTCATACACGGACGCATATTGATTTAGGACAAGTAAGGGAAGAC
>JBHHZW010000484.1:0-2224 GCA_046758305.1 Bacteroidota bacterium
GTGAGCAATAATGTCGTTGATCCGTGTCTTCCTTCTCAAGATTTCGTCAGCCTGGATCCTGATATCGGAAGCAACGCCTTGCACTCCAGCCCAGGGCTGATGAATCATGATCCGCGCGTTGGGAAGAGAGGTCCGCTTGCCCTTCGCACCGCCGGTGAGGAGGACGGCTGCCATGCTGGCCGCCATTCCGATGCAGATCGTCGAAACTTCGGGTCGAATATACTGCATCGTATCGTAAATAGCAAGCCCCGCTGATATGCTTCCCCCAGGACTGTTGATGTAAAGATTAATGTCTTTGTCAGGGTCGTCCGCCTCAAGGAAGATCAGCTGAGCAATGATGAGGCTCGAAATCTCGTCGCTGATGGGAGCACCAATGAACACGATCCGCTCTTTGAGAAGGCGAGAGAAAATGTCGTACGCTCGCTCGCCTCGGCCGGTCTGCTCAACAACGATCGGTACCAGTTGATCGAAGATGCTCATGGTCTTCTGTCGCGTCCTTTCTACTGTTGGAGTTCCACGTTCGCTGTTTGAACAACTTCTTTGATTTTGACGTTGTCCTTCAGGAACTTCATGAGTTTGTCCGAAAGAATCTTGTCGTGTGCGCTGCGCGAAGACCGGTAATACTGAACGAGCCGATCCTTCTCGATCCCGATGTTTCTGGATTCCTGTTCGGCAAGAGCGTCAATGTCAGCGTCATCCACGGTGATCTGTTCCACTTCGAGAATTCGCTCTCTGATCAGAAACCATTTTGCCTGCCAGATTGCATAGGCGCGATTCTCGTTCCGAAATTTTTCCTCGTCGAAACCGTTTGGGAGTTTCTTGTTGGGCTGCTGGCTCCTGATCTCCTCGATGCGGGAATCGAGAATCGCCCGCACCATCGACTCGGGCACAGGGATATCATGCTGCTTGATGATCTCAGCAGCGATCATGTGTGAGAGATCGCGCTCGCTCTTCTCCTCCCAGAATTTTTCCAGGTCCTCCCAGAGCGATTTCCTGAATTGCTGAACCGTCTCGATTTTTCCTTTGGTGACTTTCTTCACAAAATCGCTGTTGAATTCCGGTAATTGAATCTTTTCGATCTTCTTCACTTTCACGGAGAGAAATACCTGGTGCTTGTGCTCACCGTGACTCGATTCAAATCGTACATGGTGTTCGTTTCCCACCCTCGTTTGCATGAGTGCATTCTTGATTTGCGGGAAGACTTGCGGATCCGCGAGATAGAGGCGGGCATTTTCATTCTTTTTTCCGATGATGGGAAACCCGGCATCATCAAGCTCCTGGAGGTCGACGGTAACGGCGTGCTCGTCATCGGATACTTTCTCCACCTCCTTGGTGGAGTGGTTGATTCGCCGCAGCCGGTCGATTTCATACTCTACCTCTTCGTCGGTGACAGGGTGGATCGTCTTCTGGACGTCGAACCCCTTGTATTGTTTCAGCTCGAACGGCGGCTTTACGTCGTACTTTACCCGGAACCGCAGCGTCCCGCCCCGCCGGTAGTCCATGTTGACAAGGACTGGCTGTCCCACCGGCTCAAGGTTTTTCTCGTCCACTACCTTTCGATAGAGGTCGTTTGTTATCTCATCGAGAGAGTCCTGCTCAATCGTTTCCCCATGCAACCTCTTGATCATCGAGAGCGGCGCTTTTCCCTTGCGGAATCCTTTGATCTCGAACTTCGGCCGAGCTTTTTCGTACGCTCTCTCGAAGTGCGGGACGAGCTCATCCGCGGAGACGATGATCTCCATTTCCTGCTCGTTGCCGGTGACGTTGTTGACCGTTACTTCCAATCCGTTTTTCCTCAGGTGTTTTCGGAGATCCCGAAACCTCTTGAGTGGGGAAAGAGGGACTCCCCGCCTGCCCGTGCCGCGGGAGAGATTCGAACTCTCATGTCCTTTAGGACACTGGATCCTAAGTCCAGCCTGTCTGCCAATTCCAGCACCGCGGCGTCGGCGGGCAGGGAACCCTCACCCCTTTCGGGACTAGATCCTAAGTCTAGCGCGCATGCCAATTCCGCCATCTACCGAACGAATCAGAATGATACGACAAATAATAGCACTGCCGCGACGGCAGACATATGAGACTAACCAAAAGATTCGCGTTCCAAACTCTCGAGCGAATAAAATAACGATTTCTGCCCTAAACTTCAACTAGCAAATATATGCATTCGCTTTCAGAAAATTATCAGTTGTCAAGCTTGAAGATCTTTTTGCGACTTAGTGGCATGCCA
>JBHHZW010000485.1:0-2215 GCA_046758305.1 Bacteroidota bacterium
CGGTTTCCTGGACCGAAATCGTGCCTTTCGTACCTCGCAGCACTTCGGACAATCTTTTTCTTTCGGTTTTTCCTAAACCATAAATGGCTTCCATGGTATATTACATACGTAAATGTTCATCGATTAAGAGAATAATGGCACACAAAATATACTAACATGAACAAGAAAAGTTTCAACTTCAGAATGAACGGTGTTTGTCATCAGACGAAAATATTTGATAGAATTCACTGATATGCTATTTTGTGCAATATCAGGCAACTAACTTCCATTCTTTTCGTCAATTGCAATATCCAATTCCGACACATCCAGCTCGTCAGAGATGGCTTTGGTTAGTACCCCTCCAACTATCATCATAAATCAAACCTTTGCTTAATATATTCCGTCATCTGGCTTGGCATCAACTCGGAGGTAGAAGCCCCGGTGCGGACATAGAATCTCTCGGTCCTGCCGTCTTTGACGTATACAGGTGTCTTGGACGGCCAACATTCTACCGCCATGACCCGCTTGCCCTGGTATTCTTCAAAGTGCGGGTGGATGTACATCGCAAATTGCGGGCCGATTCGTACGTTTATCAGGTTGTCAAGATGCAAATGGAATTTGTCCTCGTTGGGGAACTTATCCGCTTCAATGCCAATAGGATAGCCATCGTCTGCCACGCCAATCACCAGCGTTCCACCATTGCCATTGAGAAACCCGGCAATAGTTCGAAGAATGGCCAGTTCCATTCGCGGGTCTTTCTCACCAGTGTGCAGGTTTATACGCAGGGTTGACTTGAATTCGACGCTTATACCTTCTCCAATTTGCAGCAACTCAGGGATGCTGCTTGGTTCATCTGTAAGGCGCTTAGTTTCAACGTCCTTTTTCAGTAGTTCGTAAGCGTCTGAGATAACCCTGGCAATCAGCACGCGTCGCTTTGCCAGGAAATCTTGGTATTTCATATTCTCCCAGTTTTCTGGCAAGGCGTGCCAGTAGTACATCTGCTCAAGTTCATCCCGGCTGAAACGCGCGATGTAGTCAGGCAAATACTCCGCCGGCGCCTGATCGGATATCTGGGTATTGTCGTCCCACTCGACCAGTGCATAATTCGCGATCTGGTTGGTGTCTCGGGTGTCCACAATGCCCTGCTTGCTCAAGTAACCTTTCGGAAAAAGGTGATGGCGCTCGAGTGCTGAACGGTGCGCTTGCATGGTCGGGTCGAGCAGTTCAGACACCGAATGTTTCGAAAAGAGCGCCTTTGCTCCAAGAAGGTTGAGAGCGGCATGATAAGCAAAAAGAGAAGGGCTTCGGGGAGACGAGGTGGCCAACTCGCTGGGAAGTCTGATTTCCCAGTAATCACCCGTCAGCGTCTCATCGCAAACTCGTTCGAGAGCATCGACGTAACCTTCCGCACTCGTAATGTTTCTAAACCGGGCAAGGTCGAACTCCATCATCGATTCGGGAGAGCTAGTGTACCGGTAGGTGATGCTCGACATAAAAAACCAACGCGCCAACACCGTTCGCAAGGTGAATTCATCGACGCTGTACTCTGTGCGCCCCATCAGGTAGAGAATGTACGCGAAGATGACATTGTTCTGCGAGCTAATCATCCTGTTGCTGCGATAGCCCGCCTGCATCATCACTTTCATGAAGTCGTGCCAATTCTGCAATTTGAGCACGCGGGCCTGCGCATCCTTCATTACGTCAAATTGTTGTTCTCGCCGTTCATCGCTGAACTGCTCGGTTTCCAAATCTTTACCACGGAGAATGGAATAGACATATTTGAGTCGGGCTCGTTTGAAGGCAACTCCGACGCTCACACGCAGAAGCTGATCGGGATCAGGCTGAATAAAGTAGTTGAAGGGCGACGGCCCGTGCTTAGCTGGTATGCGCGCCTGACGGCAAAACGTTTCAAGTTGCTTGCGGCCGTCATCCCAAAATACAGACATGAGGGTAAGAATGAAGTCCGCCTGGTTGAGCGGTTTGCCTTGACTGTTAATCCGCACAAACACCTCGGAAACTTGCTCTTCGTCGATGTTGACGGATAGCTCCAAAGCTGTAAATGGGAAGCTCAACAGATTGTAGAGACGCGCAATGGCGTCACTCACATGTTCCTCGTCATCCGAGTTCAGTTCCCGTGTCGACCTGAGAGTCTTAAGATATGAACTCACGAACCGGAAGAGGTTTGTATCCTTGCGCCATAAAGCTGAAATGTTTGGAATGTAGCTCTTGTCTTTAC
>JBHHZW010000486.1:0-2210 GCA_046758305.1 Bacteroidota bacterium
CAGGGATAACCGTGCGTTCATCGCGTTTGCCAAGAAATACGGCAGTGAAGCAACGCTGGCAGAGGCTACTGACGTTGTTAATGAATTACAGGTGAAGCACTTATCAGAGCTGGTGTTAAAACATCTTTCATCCACAAGTGATGAAAGTGTTTCAATTCTTGGGCTTGCATATAAACCGAATACTCCTGTGATTGAGGAATCCGCTGGGATCAAGGTAATTGATGATCTGATCAAGAAGAATGTGAAGATAACTGTTTATGACCCCCTAGCCATGGACGGTGTAAGAAGTTTGTTTGGGGATGCGATTGACTATGCTGAGTCAGTCAAGTATTGTTTGTCACGTTCTCCTTTCTGGATTATCACCACGCCGTTAGATGAATTTAAATCCCTGGATGATAGCTTTATCAGCCATAATCGTACCACGATAATTGACTGCTGGAGGGTGATCGACCCCGCCAAGTTTCAGAAGAAAGTTAAGTACGTGGCTCTCGGAAGGTCTTGCGAATGGAGTACATAGGGTATGTTGATAAATTCTGAGCTGGGCAGTCATTTGACATTTCATAGTTGCAGAAATTCACTGACGACTTGTTAAATTATGGACTTTCCGATATATGATTCGGCGCAACGCGCCGCGCCGATGGTGGAGGAGTTCATTCAGGTCATTCGATACCGAGATCTGATTGTGCAGTTGGTGCGTCGGGATATCCTCGCCCGGTATAAGCGGTCGGTATTAGGCGTGGCTTGGACGATGCTCCACCCGATTGGGATGATGATAGTTCTCACTGTGGTATTCTCCCGTGTGTTCAGCAGCACACAGGGGTATGCTGCGTACTTGCTCAGCGGGTTAATCGCCTGGACCTTCTTTGCGCAGACCACCACTGCAGCAATGACGCAGCTGGTATGGGGAAGTAGTCTGCTGCATCGCATCTATGTTCCGCGCACGGTATTTGCCATTTCTTCTGTGGGAACCGGTTTGGTGAACCTGCTACTTTCCTTGATCCCCCTTTCGGCAGTGATGCTGTTCACCGGCGTGCCCATTCGGTTGACAGTCATCGTTTTGCCTGTCTCTATACTCTTGGCTGCGATGTTCGCCCTGGGGGTGGGTCTTTTGTTCTCTATTTGGGCCGTGTACTTTCCGGATGTTGCGGAGATGTACCAGATTGTGTTGATGGCGTGGATGTACCTCACGCCCGTGATCTATCCAGAGGAGATTATTCCGGAAGCCTTTCGCTGGTGGCTGTTCAACCTGAACCCGATGTACCACTTGGTCAAGTTATTTCGCCTGCCACTCTACTATGGGACGTGGCTGAGCCTTGCGCATCTGGCCTTTGTGGCGATAGCGGTGTTTGTTTTCCTCGGTATTTCCTGGGTTGTTTTTACGAGCAAGTCAGATGAGTTTACTTACCGCATCTGAACAACGCTTCACCCTAAGAGAGGAAACGGAGCGCAACGTGACAATTCAATTGGACAACGTTTGTGTGCGTTACCGTGTGCAGCGCGAGCGGTTCAGCACATTAAAGGAGTATGTCATTCGCATGTTGCAACGGCGTGTGGACCACGAGGAGTTCTGGGCTCTCCAGGATGTGAACATAACGGTCCACAAGGGAGAGGTATTTGGAGTCATTGGCCGGAACGGCTCCGGCAAGAGTACGCTGCTCAAGGTAGTGGCGCGAGTACTAGGCCCGACAGTCGGGCGTGTTCGGGTCAAGGGCCGGGTGGCTCCACTCCTTGAGTGCGGCGCGGGATTTCATCCGGAATTGACTGGGCGTGAAAACATTTTTCTGAATGGCACACTACTCGGTTTCACACGGAAAGAGATGAGGGAAAGGTTTGAACGGATTGTGACCTTTGCCGAGTTGCGAGATTTTATTGATGCACCACTACGAACGTACTCCTCAGGAATGGCGGCACGGCTGGGCTTCGCGATTGCTACGGATGAAAAACCGGACGTCTTACTTGTGGACGAGGTGCTGGCTGTGGGGGACGAGACCTTTCAGCGCAAGAGTACTGCGCGGATGCAGGAGTTTCGCGAGCAAGGGACGACGATACTATTGGTATCACACAATATGAAAACTGTCGAAGGGATGTGTAAGCGTGCGATGTGGCTTGACAGGGGCGTAGTGAAGGCCGATGGTGCTTCGGGCGAGGTGGTGAGCGCATACCTGGGAAGATAGAAAGTGCGACTAAATGCAGCTTACATATGGGATGCA
>JBHHZW010000487.1:0-2205 GCA_046758305.1 Bacteroidota bacterium
CGGGCGTCGTCTCGGTTTCCTTTGTCGATGGAACTGAAAATCGTGTAGATATTAGAATAGAACTGGACCTCGAAAGCGATAATGTAATGCAAGTTAGTACGATTCTGCCAAGCACATATGAAAACATGGTCTCCGGTTCCATTTTGATAAGTTCTAATTACCGAGTTCTGCACCGTACGACATTGCGCCACGATTACGACATCGGCTATGCACAACCGATGCGGATCGTGCTCTCGGATGAAATAATCGAGAGTGTTTGAATGCGGGGACAATCAGCTGTGGAATATCTGCTCCTCTTTTCAGCCGTGCTGGTGATCTTCGCTGTAGTCACACTCGGGCAGATGATAAATCCCATGCAAGAAGCCGGAAGGGATACGCTATATCTTTCCCAAGCTAGGTCCGCCGCCGATGCGATTGCCGGAGCGGTGAACTCCGTGTACGCGAATGGACAAGGAGCGACGAAGAGCGTGGGCTTATCCATCGATCAAAGCTGGAATCTGCAGCTCACCGAGAACAAGCTCATGATAAACCTTGAAACTTCGAGCGGAACCGAAAATGCCAAGAGCAACCTTAGGTACGGGTTCAACGATAATCTACAAAACCTCTCGACCGGCGCCTACACGGTAATCGCGGAATGGTCCGGTGACCAAGAAAATATCGTTAGGGACGGCTACAAGATTTACATCCGCATCAAGCCGCCGAAGGGGATCTAGGTGGAGGACTGACGATGGGACGTCGCGAGCGAGGACTTTTCTCGATTGATGCGTTGTTTGCGGTAACGCTCCTCCTCATGATTTCATCATCATTTTTGCATGTTTACGAGGGGCGAAGAGGGGCGGCTGAGCTGATGAGTGCTAGGTTGGAAGCCAAGATTGTCGGTGAAAAACTCGCGGCGGCAATAAACACCGTCTACGCGAACGGGTCAAACTTCGAAGTCGATGTCGACCTTCCCCAAAAAATAGGAAGCCACTTCTACAAGATAGAGTTTGACAATGCCGCGCGGCAGGTTGTCGTGGAAAACTCAGCTTGGGGAACCGTTGGTGTGGGGGTCGTCTGCAAAAATGTCTGGGATTTCGTGCTGGAAGAGGAAAATTTGGAGAATACTATTCGAGTACGTTGGGTCGAAAACATCGTGATGGTTGTGAACGCATGAGGGGCCAATCCAGCGCGGAGATGTTGATGGTCATGGGGGCGATTCTCGTGGTGGCGGCATCGTTCCTCTATCTGGGCACTGGGAGCAACGAAATGGCAACCGTCATGTCTGCCGCGCGCACAGGAGCCGAGAACGCGATTGCTGCCCTAGACTTTGAGTATGGGTGCACAATCGATATCGAGCAAGTCGGCTTCGACGCCGGCACCATAACAATTTATGTGAATGTTAGGGGTGGGCCTCCGCCTGACAACCAAGCGATATCGGACAATATCAGAGCGAGCTCGCTCAAGTATGTCTACCAAGCGGTGGTCGGTTCCTTCCCCGAAAGCGCTGAACCCGTCAAGACTGGGCACTACACCTACGACGTGGACGTGGGGATAAGGAGGGTGACGAAGTGAACGAGCGAGGCCAAATCTTCACTCTCGACATGTTCTTCGCGCTGACCCTGACCGTGCTCGTGGTGAGCTACTCTGGGCTGGCGCTCGAGCAGGCACGCAGACAGGCCGATGCCTATGCGTTGAGGTATTCGCTCGAGCGCACGGCAAACGATGCCGCGGATGTATTAGTGAAGACGTTAGGCTGGCCCTCGAACTGGGAGGAAAACACCGAAACTCTTGAGACTTTGGGTTTTGCGGAAGAAAATGATGGGAAAGCAGTTCGAAACATTCTAGAAATAGCGAAATTCGGACAACTCAGGCGCTTGGCTAATTACGACAACTGGGATGCCCCGGTGAATGCCAACGCAGTTAAAGCTATCAAGGAATTCTTCGGCGGCTCCGAGAACTTTGAGATTACCATATTTGATGAAAATGGAAACGAAATGTGGAACGCTTGGCCAAGATGGAAAATTGATGAACGCTCCGATGCAGAGAATGCCCTAGAAGTTGTTGTTGTAAGGCGTTCTGTCGTCTCGAGGTACGGGGAAGTTGAGTATGATAGTGGGGAGCTTTTAAACGAAAATGGTGGACGAACGGTGTTTTCCACGGATAATTTCGAGATACTTCCGGGAGAACTTGAAGCATTTGATTGGTATGTCATTCTTTTGACAAACA
>JBHHZW010000488.1:0-2188 GCA_046758305.1 Bacteroidota bacterium
GGCAACGACCGGTCGTTTATCCAGCAGCGATCCGAATCTCCAAAACATACCGATCAAGACCGAGATCGGCCGGCAGATACGCAAGGCGTTTATCGCAGGCAGCAGGCAGGGCACAATCCTCTCTGCCGATTACTCTCAGATAGAGCTGCGCATCATGGCTCACATATCTGGAGACCAAGGTCTGGTCGAAGCGTTCAGGAATGGCGAGGATATCCACGCCACGACAGCCGCCAAAGTATTCGGTGTCGACCCTCGAGACGTCAACCGCGAGATGCGACGAAAGGCGAAAGAAGTGAACTTCGGGATTATGTACGGTATTGGAGCTTACGGGTTGTCGAGTCGATTAGACATCTCACAGAACGAAGCAAAGGAGATCATCCAGCGCTATTTCCAGCGCTTTCCGAAAGTGAATCAATACATGGAGGAGACGCTTGCGAAAGCTCGCCAGGACGGCTACGTGACCACTCTGCTCGGCCGGCGGAGGTATATTCCAGAGATCAACAGCAGGAACGCAAATGTGCGAGGGAACGCGGAGCGACAGGCCATCAACATGCCGATTCAGGGAACCGCTGCGGATATGATTAAGATTGCTATGATCAACATTCGTGAATCGATGAGAGACCAGAAGCTAAAGACGCGGATGATCTTGCAGGTGCACGATGAGCTTGTGTTTGATGTCCCCAACCGTGAGGTAAAGAGAGTGGGAACAATTGTGGTGGAGAAGATGAAGAATGCTTTGCCGCTGAGTGTACCAATCGAAGTTGAGGTTGGGACGGGGAAAAATTGGTTTGAGGCGGCCTGAAAACCCTCACATCGATCCTCTCTCCCGATTAAGTTTATCCGAGAACCTATTTTTAACGCGAAGCCAGCTGCCGAAGCATCCCTTTGGGACACGCGGAGTAGCTTAATTGTTTTAAAAGGCTTCGTCCGCAGAGCTTGCCATTAGTCAATAATAAGTTTTCGCACAGTCTCATACGGAGGAGAGTGCCTCCGACACATTCGAGGGGGATCAGGGTATACATTAGGGGTTGACCTGCAGATCAACTTCACCAAAGGGCGGTTGAACATAAGAAATGCTTACGCGCCCGCGGACGGAGCGGTCTCTGCGCTCTACGAGTCTAGGGCTTGTCGAGTTGTGGACCGATCCCTGATGCTGACTTGGGTAACTGTCCATCCCGCCGCCTGACCAACAACGAAATGCCGATCAGGATCAATACGACTGGCCAGTAGGTCCGTATTGCATGCATCACATCCCAACCGTACAGATAGCCGAGATCCGTCAGGATAAACACCGTGCCGAGACCGCCAAGGATCCCTGCCGGAATCAATACCTGCCACGTTCGGGGATTTTGGACGAACAACATCAAGAAAGCGAAACTGAGGATCAGCAGTGCCGCAGGCACAATTGTTCGACCGTGGAAATCAACAACCCCGAAACTCCTCAGGAGAAAGTAAATTGAGAAAAGAAACAAACCCGTTCCCCAAAAAGCTTTCCCCCGCTCATTGTAGAGGAACGCACGGACAACAAACCAGCCGCCGAGCAAGGCCGCGGACGTCCAGAGAATGCGGCCGAAACCGATTTCAACTAGATCGAGGCGCTCCAGCAAGAGCACTATGCCGAGCACAACGAGCAGAATGCCTGCAACGGAGATCTTGGGTTTTTGTTCAGTCATGGCCAATAAATTGCTATCTGTGAAGCTCCTGAAAAATAGAGATTAGATTCTTTTAGAATGCGATCAGTTTGCTCGTCGAAAACGGCCAGCAGAGTCATGAGGACGACCGTTTGTTAAGTTTCCTCCGGCGTCACCAGAGCCATCGCAAGATAGAGAAGAATCCCAATCCCGAACGACGCTAGCGTCAAGATGACAAAGACGATCCGCACCACCGTCGAGTCAATCTCCAGATACTTCGCCAGCCCTCCGCAAACTCCAGACATCTTCTTGTCCGTCTTCGACCGCCGGAGTTCTCTGACCGCCCTCGGAGGTGCAGCTTGAGCGCCTTCGGCCTCAGGAGTAGTAGCTCCAGTGGAAGGTTGAGCCCGAGAAACACTGTAATAGATCAGAGCGGCTCCCGCAAGAATCAAAATGACCGGAAATACAACGGACCATGAGAAATTCCACCATTGGAACCAGTGAAAGAAGCCCAGGTTGCTGAACAGGATCAGCACACCGACGATCACTAAGAACAC
>JBHHZW010000489.1:0-2183 GCA_046758305.1 Bacteroidota bacterium
AGTCTGAGTTGTCTGTTGGATACTGCACCATGTACGGTGACATGTCTGGTGGACTGACAGTTCTGGCGGATGTGCCAAAGACCCTGGTATATAAGATTGCTCTGTGGGTCAATGAAAACAAAGGCGAAGCCATACCCCAGGCAATCCTCGATAAGCCGCCCTCCGCTGAGCTCAGGCCGAATCAAACCGACCAAGACACCCTTCCTGCATATGACATGTTAGACTCAATCCTGAATGGACATGTAGAGCTACATGAGTCGAAGGACGAACTTCTTACAAACGGATTCGAGGCCGAGGCACTGGAAAAAGTAATCGGGATGTTCAACAAAGCTGAGTTCAAGAGAAAACAATGCCCACCAGGGATTAAGATTACGGATCGTGCGTTTGGCGCTGGTTGGAGAATGCCGATTGCAAGGGGCGTCACCGCCTAACTTATCATATTCGTCTTAGGAGAGTGTACACCGAATGAAACTATCGATTGTCGGTCTCGGAAAACTGGGGTCCTGCTCAGCCGCATGTTTTGCTGCCAAGGGTTTCGATGTGGTCGGCATCGACACGAATGACCGTTATGTGGAAGCTATCAACAATGGTCGAGCACCGGTGTATGAGCCCGGACTCCAGGGACTCCTCACGTCTGCAAAGTCCAGGCTCAGAGCCACGCAGGATTACGGCGAAGCGATTGTCAGTTCGGATGTGACATTCCTGGTCGTTCCTACCCCCAGCAGGCCCGACGGCCATTTTTCCGATGAGTATCTCCAGGCCGCACTCAAGGAGCTCTCTCTTGCCTTCAGAGAATCAACCAAACAGCAGCATCTCTTCGTGGTTACGTCCACGGTTTCACCCGGAACCACTGAGAAGAATCTCAAGCCACTCATTGAGTCGATATCGGGAAAAAAACTTAACCGGGATTTCGGATTGTGCTACAGCCCAGAATTCATTGCACTGGGAAGTGTGATCAGAGATTTTGTGAATCCGGACGTCGTACTCATAGGTGAGAGCGACAAGAAGTGGGGAAATATGCTGCAGCAGGTGTACAAGAGGGTGTGTGAAAATGAACCGTATATCGCGAGAATGTCCATCATCAGCGCGGAGATCATGAAGATCAGCCTCAATGCGTACATCACAATGAAAATCAGCTTCGCGAACACGCTTGCGAACATTTGTGAAAAGATTCCCGGTGCTAACGTTGACGACATAACGGGAGCGCTCGGAGCTGACAGAAGAATCTCTCCTCCTTACCTCCAGGGAGGAGTAGCCTACGGTGGACCCTGTTTTCCGAGAGACAACAGGGCATTCGCCGCGTTTGCAAGGGATTACGGCGTCGACGGGAAGCTTGCAGGAGCTACCGACGAAGTGAATCGAGATCAGCTGGACCACATGGTCCAGAGAGTGCTCGAAGTGTTGCGGACGAAAGCCACGGATTCGGTGTCCATTCTCGGATTAGCCTACAAACCAAATACTCCTGTCATCGAGGAATCGCCAGCAATCAAGATTATTGAAGAACTCTTGAAGCAGGGAGGGATCGAGATCATAGTTTATGATCCATTAGCCAATGAACCTGCGAGAGCGCAATTCGGTGACAAGATTCGCTATGCGACATCGCTCAAGGATTGTATCGCAAGTTCATCCGTCACTGTTGTGACGACGCAGGAGGCAGAGTTCAGTGGCATCGATGCCTCGTACGTCGCCCGTAATCCAACCACTATTATTGACTGCTGGAGAATTTTCGACCCAAGCAAACTTGGAGATCGCGTGGAATACATTGCCCTGGGCCGGTATCAGAATCCGTAACATGTTTCCCGGCTCCGGATTTCGAGGCCGCCGGGTTGATTTCACTCACCGCGCCTGAGTGGTGCCTACTAGTAATCATGGCCGATACCCGATCCCCACAAATCTCTGTTATTACGCCATCACTGAACCACGGGAAGTTTATCGAACAAACCATCCTGAGCGTCCTGAATCAGGATTATCCTCATGTGGAGTACATCGTGGTCGACGGCGGTTCCACGGACAATACGCTCGAAATCCTCAAGAAATATGAAGGCCGGCTCCGTTGTGTCTCAGAGCCAGACGCCGGACAATCAGACGCCATCAACAAGGGCTTCCACATTGCGAAAGGAGAAATCTTGGGCTGGGTCAACGCTGACGATCTCTACTGTAAGGACGTGCTGAGTGAAGTTAGC
>JBHHZW010000490.1:0-2182 GCA_046758305.1 Bacteroidota bacterium
ACGGCACCTGCGTCGATAGCATTCTTCAACGAACTCCATCTCCGCCCCAGACCCATGATCCTACCGTGAAACCCTGCGCGTTTCAGTGCCAGTCCCACCGAACCGCCGATCAATCCGACACCAGCGATAACAACGCGATTAACGCGTTCAAATAACGTCATCCGATCCCTCTCGATTTGCAACTTTTTCCAATAATCCTTTTATTTCTCGTAATAGCTCAGTCTGCCGTTTGGAGTGTTCTTTCAGTGTTTTAGCCGCAGATACAAGATGGTATACAACAAATAATGCAAACCCAATTATGCCACCGTATACCAGAATTATGAACAGAGCCCCTAAAGCCCCTATAATTCTCACCATGTCTGTGATCTCCTTTTGGATTATGGAACCGCCATAGCGCTTGGTGTGTCACTGGCAGCTTGCTTCTGGAAGCTGGGAGCGCAGGCGTCTCACCTGCATCTGTACCCCTATTTCCCCAGCACTCTCTCCAATGATGAGATCAATCGCTTGTCTTGTTCCATTGTTCCTACAGTGACTCTCACAGTGTTTGCATAATCGGGACGGGATGGAAACCGTTCCCTGCAAACTGTGCCACTGGCAGCTTGCCCGCCAGTGCTTTCATTATTAACTCAATCATGTTTCTTTATTTTCTTAAAATGGTATTACTCTGAAGAGCCACTTTTTCAGCAGGTGATTTGGGTTAAGATTTCTCAAAGAAGTCGTCTAACGTGTCGGCGGGTTGGCGATGTGCCCCGAAGGAGCATTTGGCTTTGGCTCGAAGCGCAAACGCCCTGTTATGTACCGTGCCAAGCCCACTTTGTCTTACGGATAATCGGGTAGATACTTCACGAACGCCAACACCGCCTTGACTGTGTCGTAAAACACCTTGTCCGCCGTCCAGAACTCACAGCCGCGCAGTTGGGCCAGCGCCGCGTAGGTGGCATCGTAAACGGTGGGCAGGTTGAACCGTTCAGCGATGTCGCGGGCTCGTTGACGTAGATTGGGATGGGTGACGATCTGGACTGGCGCACCGTCGAGGATGCCATAAGCTCTGTGAGCATCTTTAAGGCTTAGCTTTCCAGCCACCACCCGCTTGCGAATCACCGTATCCACTTCGCTCTCAAACAAGCGTGGGGCAATCAGCTCAATCCCCGCCGCCGTGGACTCACGCACCAACCGACGTGTGGTAACGCGGTGCGGTTCGCCTTTGAGTGGCAACTTAACAATCACACTAGCATCAATGCATCGTTCACTCACAACCGGCTTGCCCTCTCTTCACGAATTTGCCGTAAGTCTTCAGCAGAGTCAAACTCGCCTTCGATGCTTTCGGCAACCCTATCGCATTCTGCGAGCCAGGCATCCACTTCCGCCAAGCGTGCCCGCCGCGTCTGTTCCTCTATTCCCCTCGTTGGCACTACCAGCGGTATGGCGCTCAGTTGCCCAGCTATATACGCCACCAATTTGAGTTGTTCTTGCGGTGGCAGTTGAGCCACCTGTTGCTCCACTTGTTTTAGAGTCACTTTGTTAGACATGGTTTTTCCCTCCTTATCTTTCTCTCAGACTCGGCACCTTTTCATATTTATTGCTAAGGAACTCCTCAGAGAATTGGGAACGAAACTATTTCCCCAGCACTTTCTCCAATGATGAGATCAATCGCTTGTCTTGTTCCATTGTTCCTACAGTGACTCTTACAGAGTTCGGGAACTCGTATCCTGTCATGGGGCGGACAATGACGCCCTCCTTCAACAACTGGGACATCACTTCCGATCCGGGCCGGTCCAGATGAACGAGGATAAAATTTGTCTCGGATGGGACAAAATCCAGCCCCATCCTTCTGAATTCGGCGTAGAGGTATTTCTTCCCTTCGCGATTGAGCTTTACACTTTTCGCCACGTGATCCTTATCCCGCAGACTCGCCCTCGCCGCCGCCTGAGCTACGGAACTGACGTTGAAGGGCTGGCGCACTTTGTTCATGACCTGGATGATGTCAGGCCGGGATATTCCGTAGCCGATCCGCAGTCCTGCCAGGCCATAGATCTTTGAAAAAGTACGCAGTGTGATAATCGTCCTAGTATCGCGGACATAATCAAGTGTCTGTGGGTAGTCGCTCCGTTCCACGTACTCGTAGTAAGCCTCATCAAATACCACCAGCACATCTTCCGGTACCGTTTTCATGACCTGATCC
>JBHHZW010000491.1:0-2175 GCA_046758305.1 Bacteroidota bacterium
AATGACATTAAGAATCGAGTTTTCGTTCAAACACTACCTATTAAGCAGCGCCTCCTTTACAGCGCTGAGTAAAGTTTTCAAACCGGTTTGAACATTTTTACCCAAATGAAAACGAATCGCGCGGCGGTGGCGGTTTGCCAGAGATTGAAAGTCACCGAGCGCTTGGGCTTGCTTCAGCACTCCAAAGGTGTGAGGTTCGCTGGGTATCGGAAGATCCTCGGCATCATCGGCAGTGATCTGAATGAACACACCGTTGTCGGCGCCGCCTTTATGCAATTGACCCGTCGAGTGCAGAAAGCGTGGTCCATAGCCTACAGTGGTTGCTGTTTTCAGGGCATTGCGAATTTGGGTCCGGATCGCCTGCAATAATTCATCGTGTGCCCTCTTTTCCTGAAAATAAGCCGTCAAGGCTACATAATCGCCCTTGGTAGCACGAGACAAATGTGCCCCAATGCAAGCGGCCAGAGTTCCCGCTGCCTCTTCCCGTTTTTGACTCAACTCTTGCAGAATCGTTTTAGTGCTGGCATCCGCATAAATACGGCAATCGTCTGCTTCTACCAGCAATACCTGCTCTGGTAATTTACCCTCTTTTTGGTAAATTTCTAGTAGATGTTTGGTATTGTCCTTGCTTTCCTGTACGTTGGGTTGGTCGAAAGCGTTTATGCCCAGTAACGCTCCAGCCAAAGCCGCAGCCATCTCCCAGAGGAAAAACTCACGCCCTAAGCTTAGCTCGCTTCGCATGACATGACGCACCACCGGATGTCCCGCTGACTCCAAGGCCTTGAGTTTTGCTTCGGTCTCGCCGTCTGACACATTGCGGGTACGGATATACACAAAGACCCGGTCATCATCATACATGTCTGGGCTTTCCAACGGCTCACCGGCCACCGGAAGTATACCACGGCCTTCTTTACCGGTGCTTTCCGCGACAAGCTGTTCGATCCACAATCCGAGAGATTCAATCGGAGGAGGTATGATGAGTGTGACTTTGTCCCGACCGTGTTTAGCCAGCTCTCCAAGAATTGCGCCGAGCCTGGCGCCCGGGTTCGAATCCACAGGTATAATGCGTTCACAGGCAAGATCAGCTCTTACCGCCCGCTCCAGAATTTCGCACACATCCAATCCCATCAAGGCCGCTGGCACCATACCGAAGTACGAAAGCGCCGAGTAACGTCCACCGATGTCCACCGGATTTAGAAAGATACGCCTGAACTTGTTCCGAAGGGCAATCTGCTCAAGGGGAGTCCCTGAATCGGTAATAGCAACAAAGTTAGCGCCCGGGCGGTCCTGTTTCTCCCTTGAAACTTTATCAAAGAAATACTGATAGAACATCAGCGGTTCCGTAGTCGTTCCAGACTTACTAGCGACAATGAACAATGTGCTGGTGACATCTACCATTTGCTCCATGCTTTTGACTGTGGCCGGGTCGGTGCTGTCCAAAACCAAGAGCTGCGGCCTGCCTGCGATCTTTCCAAAAGTGCGCCGAAAAACCTCTGGGCACAGGCTGCTCCCGCCCATGCCGAGCACCATAACATGTTGAAAGCCGTCGTTTTTTACGCGCTCTGCGAAAGCCTTCAAATCATCCACCTGTTCGAGCATAGTCTCTGCCACTGTCAGCCACCCCAATGCGTTCCGAATGATTTTCTGATGCTCAGAATCTCTTTTCCACAGGGCCGCATCTTTTCGCCACAACCGGCGTACGTATTGCTGCTCATCCATTGTTTTGATGGTCTTCTCTACCAATTGTGCATATTCACCAAGCGCGACAGATTGACGCTCAACAATACTGCTGATGGCTGCATCACGCTTTTCCTCAATGGCCTGCATCAGCTTATCGAAAGGTTCGACAAACTTCTTCACGCCTTCGTCAAGAAGCTGTGCGGTGACCTCCTCTAAGCTTATTCCGACCTCTTCCAGCAACCTCAGGGTCTCGTGGGCGCCTTCGACATCATCTTCGAGAGTTAGTTTTACTCGTCCATGATCTCGGAAGCTGGTAAACGTGGCTGGCGGTACGGTATTAACCGTATTCGGACCAATGAGCGATTCTACGTAAAGCACGTCGCGGTAGTTCGGATTCTTGGTACCGGTCGAGGCCCACAGCGGGCGTTGCACTCGTGCTCCCATCTCTTGCAGGACACGGAAGCGGTCGCTGTCGAAAACCTCTTTAAACTTCTG
>JBHHZW010000492.1:0-2171 GCA_046758305.1 Bacteroidota bacterium
CGCGGTCATCCGCTCCTTGATTGTGCAATCGTCCTGTCTATCGGCCAGCCACTTGATAAAATCTTCAACACTAATGATGCCTACCAAACGTTCCCCATCGACGACCGGAAGCCCTGAAATGCGCTTGCTGAAGAGTATACCCCTCAGCCGGCCCATACGGTCTTCCGCGTGGACTGCGATGACCTGGGTGGTCATCACGCCGCCCACCTTCATTTCATAAACCATCTCCTGGGTTTTGGTTATTCTCGTTTCTGCACTCACGTGGACATCTCTTTGGACTTCATTGGCGATTCTCCGAACATCCCTTCAATCCACCGCGATAAAGGCGGCCGCAGGCTTCAAACATCGGCAGTTCCGTCGCCAGCAGCGGCAGTTCACTGCTTGCTGCCAGCTCGGCGGTCTCCTTGGGCGGCTTCTTTCCTCTCACAAAACAGATTGCCACGATGTCGACCATGTCGCTCGTACGAACGACCTGCGCGTTCGTCAATCCGGTCAGCAGCAGTGTACCTTTCTTGCTGAAGGCCAACACATCACTCATCAGGTCGGCCCCGCAACCCATCGCCACGTTGATCTTTTCCAAGTTGGAGCCGACGATCACTTCCGCTTCTAGGATTCTTTTCACTTCCTCAAGCGTCATCCACGAAATCTTCCATTAGGGCCTTACAGGCAGGTTTTTTGCGACAATATTGGACGCTATGAGCAGCCGAGGATATTGTCCTTTCCTTTTCCAGCACGCTCCCATCGCCCCTAGCAAATTACTCACCCCTTGATCATTCTGCCTTGGCATCTATTTCATGCGTGAGCCAACGCTGCCGTTTTGCCAACGGGGACCTTGATCACAGCGTCAGAAGGGCACACCTCATAACAGGCGTCGCATTTTGGGCACTTTTCTTGAATAATCCTATGCACAACTTCCTTTTCCCCCTCGACGGCGTCGTAGGCACAGTTCTTCTTACACAGCCCGCACGCATTACATTTTTCCTCATCGATTTCGTATTGGAAAAGAGCCTTGCATACCCTAGCCGGACAATCCTTGTCCTTGATGTGCGCTTCGTATTCCTCCTGGAAATGACGCAACGTGCTGAGTACGGGATTGGGGAGGGTTTGCCCCAAACCACAAAGCGATGCTTCTTTTACGGCCTCTCCCAACTCCTTTAGCAGCGCGATGTCTTCCTCCTCGCCTTCGCCGTTGGAGATCCTGTCGAGTATCTTAAGGAGAACGTCCGAACCTTCTCTACAGGCGGTACACTTCCCACAAGACTCGCTTTTGGTGAACTGAAGGAAATACTTGGCGACATCCACAATGCAGGTATCCTCGTCCATGACCACCATTCCGCCTGAGCCCATGATGGCGCCTACTTCCGTCAGGCGTTCATAGTCGACGGGCATATGCAGCAGATGGTTCGGGATAAAACCGCCGGAAGGACCTCCGGTTTGGACGGCCTTAAGTTTCTTTCCTCCGGGAATTCCGCCGCCGATGTCGTAGACGATCTCCCGCAAGGTCATGCCCATGGGCACCTCGACCAGGCCTGCGTTGTTGACGTTGCCGGCCAAGGAGAAGACCTTTGTCCCCTTGGAGGTTTCGGTACCGATCTGCGAGAACCATTTGGCCCCCCAATTGATGATGACGGGAACGTTTGCCCACGTTTCCACGTTGTTGATACTCGTGGGTTTCTCCCAGAGCCCCGACTCGACAGGAAACGGAGGTCGGATACGCGGTTCTGCCGGCCTACCCTCGATGGAGGCGATCAACGACGTCTCTTCGCCGCAGACGAAGGCTCCCGCACCCCTGAAGACACTAACGTCGAAATCAAATCCTGAGCCAAAAATGTCCTTGCCAAGCAATCCGTATTGGTGCGCTTGTTCGACGGCCAGCTCAATCCTCTCGATGGCCAGCGGGTATTCAATCCTCACATAGATATAGCCTTTCGAAGCTCCGATCGAGTACCCCCCGATGGCCATGCCTTCAAGAATCGAATGGGGGTCGGCTTCGATGATGCTCCGGTCCATGAAGGCGCCCGGGTCACCTTCATCGGCATTGCATATGACGTATTTCGGCTCGCCTTCGGCCTTTCGACATAGCTCCCATTTCTGTCCCGTTGGAAAACCTGCGCCTCCCCTCCCTCGAAGCCCCGACTGCTTCATCTCCGCTATGATCTCTTGTGGACTCA
>JBHHZW010000493.1:0-2169 GCA_046758305.1 Bacteroidota bacterium
TGATAACACCAGAGGATAGTCTGAGTTCGGCCTTGAGCCTCTTTACTACCGTTGGCATAGATGAGCTTCCGGTGGTTGATCGGACCTCCGGAGCAATTCGAGGCATGATAAGGAAAAAAGACCTCCTGATGGCGTATGATAAGGAGTTAATGGAGAGGAAAGGGATGCGGAAGCCCGGCAAAGGAAAGATGCGTCCAAGGTGGCGCTCCGGATGAGAACGTATTCCTGATCTACTCCGAACGCGAACCCCTGCGACGCGACAAACGCATACGATCCCTGAACTGTTTGAATCACTCGAGGTAGGAATCCCGTATGCCTCTAAATCTTCATTCGTGGAACGTCTCACCCACCGAAGCTGTCAAGATCCAGCAGGAACTCCGATCGAAGGTTATCACTCAGAAATTTGAAAAACCCGTCCAGTATGTTGCCGGGGCAGACATCTCCTTCGACAAAGGCTCCGACATTGTTTACGCTGGTGTCGTCGTTCTCAAATACCCTGAATTGACGGAGGCCGATCGGGGCCTGACTGTAAGCCGAGCCACCTTTCCTTACATTCCAGGTCTTTTGTCCTTTCGCGAGTCTCCTGCCGTCCTCGAAGCTTGGGAATACCTCCATATCGAACCGGATGTGCTTCTCATCGATGGACACGGATATGCCCATCCACGCCGTTTTGGAATCGCCTGTCACCTCGGACTGTTGCTTGACATTGCCACGATCGGCTGCGCGAAGACAGTGTTAGTGGGGAAATACGAAGACCCAGATCGCGAGGCCGGGAGTTTTCGTCCGCTGATGCATCGGGAGGAAGTGGTTGGTGCTGCCCTACGGACGACTAAAGGAGTAGCGCCTGTGTTTGTTACGGCCGGTCACTTAGTGGATCTTCAAAGTGCTGTTAAGTTGGCGCTCAGCTGCTGCCGAGGATACAGAATTCCAGAACCCACTCGACAAGCCCACCTGCTCGTCAACGCGCTGCGCCGCGGAGAGGTGCGGACTGACGGCAGACAAGGGTCGCTGTTTTAAAGAAATCGCACTTGATCTGCCCCTTATGTAGAATTCTCCCTCCGCTTTGTAAACCTTTCAAGATTCCTGCTCTAGCCATTCATACGGTCGGTTCACGTCACAATTCTCCGATCCCCCTAACTGCCTAAACGAGAAACACTTACCCCCATCTGAACCTGATCATCACGAAGGTATCTCGGCTGGCATACCCTGTGAAGGTAAGAGACGGCGAGGATGAAACTTGGATACACAATTTGAAGAAGGGTAGCAGACATGAAAACAAGAATAACAAAATTGATCATCGCCATCTTGATCGCTGCAGTGTGGAGCCGGGTTCACGCGGAGAACAGACTCTCTTTCAGTGCCCTTGAGTCCTCATATCGGGTTGCCTCAACGGGGAACAAGGTCAGCTTGGTGCTTCAAAATTCCGACGCCATCAAGGCAATTCAGCTGAAAACCGTAACCAACGCGCCGGGAGTGACTCTCAAAGAGGTGCAACGAGTCGAACGCACTCTGAATCAGGGGTGGACGGTGCAGTACCACAGTATAAGTGAAGGCCATATGAACGTGCTGATCACAAACTTCGGAACCGACCTGTTTGAGGCCGGCGAAGGGGCGGTCGCTGAAGTGGTATTCGATTTGAACGAGTCAGTTACGGGAGAATTCTTCACGCTGGGCGTGGAGGAGATTAAGGCAGCTGACCCTCAGGGAAGACCAGTGGAGTTACTGTTTGGTGATGGCGTCACCCTCGCTGTCTCAAACGAAGTTAACGTGGAGTTTATCGTCAATCCACTTGTTGTTTCACTATCGATCACGAACAGGAGCGAAATTCGGGAGCTTCGGTTTGAAGCAGAGCTCGAAGGGGCAACGGTGGTCGCCCAGCCTGCCCTGAAAGGTCGCGCTGAGGGAATGCATCTGCAGATTGAGCAGTTTTCAGACCGCGTAGCCGTCGTCCTGGAGAATGCGCATGGGATTTCGATAGTACCTGGAGACGGTGAGATTCTGGACATTCCGATTCAGTCGACAGGTGACGTGCGCTTGGTGGTCCAGGAGATGTCTCTGCTCGGAACAGAGAATACCGCTCTCGTCTCTCTATTGAGCGTTGTCGAATCTGAACAGCAACCGCAGATGTTTGTCCTTCACCAGAACTATCCGAATCCATTTAACCCTTCA
>JBHHZW010000494.1:0-2161 GCA_046758305.1 Bacteroidota bacterium
GGGCGAGAGAAATGTGCGACCAACACGATTTCACCTTCGAATTCGATAAGGCATTTGAAGCGCAAGTAATCGAGAAGTTTGAGGCTAGCCCGGTTCATCCGCTTACCGAGGATGTTGGGCTCCCTGACCGTGGTGTTTATGGGCTTTATCTCGGGGAGACGGTGGCATATGTGGGTAGCGCGCTAAACCCGAATGCTCCGTTGCGGAGAAGGCTTGGAGAGCACTACCGGAAGATAGTCGGCCGGCGGAACATCGAAGTGTCGGATGTCTCTTGTCGCTTTCTCCTAATAGAAAACGATTGGTTCATTCAGGCGGCTGAGGCCGCGCTTATGAGGCATTATGATCCGCCATGGAACGGGAGCGGGTTCGGGAGCCATGTCCCCGGCCGGGGACGCCCTGGGACAAGGCCAAGCCGTTGGGATGTGGAATATCCACCGTGAGAATAGTTTGGCGTCCTGGCCGGCCCTAAGCGTTTCGGTTTTTCTTTAGAATCACGGCGGCGTCGTAAAGGCGCACCCCGTGGTTGCTGTTGGTTCTTTGGCCTTTTCGAACCGACGAATCGAGGATGCTGGTGCCGACCCGCTTCGTGCGTACCACTTCGATCCCCTCTGTCTTTAGGCCGACAAGCTCCGCTACCATGGCGAAGTATTCATCTACCCTAAATTCAATACCCTGTATGATGGAGTTGCCCACAACGATTATCGCCCGAGCATCCTTCGTGAGTTGCAACTTCACCCTTTCCAAAAAAAGCTTCGTGTCATTGAAGTACGTGGCCACGTAGTTCGCCCAACCGGGTCCGCCGTATGCTCCCCGCTCAGCGTTAAGCGAGCGGAGGCTCTCGATCTTTTCCGAAAGTTCATCCAGTGGGAACTGAAGCGAGATGGGCTTGGATTGGCGAACAGTTTGCCAGAATTTTCCAAAACTCTGGTGCTCGTAGGCATGCAGGTCCTTAGCATCGTTAATCAAGTCAAGCCAGTAAAGCTGCGGCCGCGTGTTCCTAATATAGTGATAGTTGTTCATATAAGGCGGCGACGTAACTATTAAGGAAATGCTGCCGTAAGGAAGTTGACAGTCAAAATAGGAAGCATTGTACACTGTACGCTTACGCGGTTGCCACTGCGAACCATAAGAACCTTTTACAAAGCGGATGTCATCCAGCATTTCACTGAGCTTAGCACAGACAGCATCGGCTACCGACGCATTGTCGATCAAGGGTTTCCCGGCGCCGGGGCGGGAGCTTAAGCTAGGCTCATACGTGTAGTTAGAAAAGCAAACCATTGTCGCGCCAAGTGCGGTCTTGAAGAGCGTTCGAGCTGGCTCGTCGAGACTCTGCATACGCTGTAACGAATACAAGAACTTCGCTTCGACGGGAGGGCTGAAAAATGGAATCCGGCTATGGAAATGTGGAGGCTTGCGAGACTTAAGTTTTTCCATCAAGCCGCAAAGGGACTGCTGGTCGCCTGAATTCCAATAGCGATCAATCTCTGCTTCAAACTCTGTGAGGCAACAGCGAAAATGCTCCACTTCGTCTTTGAACTGATCCACAGATACGTCTACACAGGATACCTTGGCACGCGCCGCTAATGCGGCAAAGGGGTTGATCTCACAACCGATTGCGTTACAACCTGCCTTCAGGGCTTCGACCATCGTAGTCGCCACTCCTGCAAAAGGGTCTAGTACCCAGTGCCTCTCTCGCCTCTCCTTCCCCAAATAGACGCTGATCATCTCTTCTACAAAATTAGCGGAGAACCCAGCGATCCAGGGGACCCACCTATGAACGGCAAGAGATTTGTTGTCAGTTGCGGCGGCGTCTCGCAAGGGCAGTAGCCGCTCTGCTGCTAAGGACAACTTTACCTCCTATTCGTCGTCTTGCAGGCGCGATGACGTCACCCCCATGCCGCACCAAGTCACACTCGTACAAAACATTTGTCCTAAGCTTTACACGGTTCCGTGTAAATGTCAAGGCCTTCAGCCGCCGATTTTAGATAAATTCTGCTGTCCCCCAGTCCCCCACGATCTCCCCCAGGCGCTGCTGGAGCTCCGGGCAGCAGCGGGCTCGCGGTAGCTCCAGCTCTATCTCGTCGCCGTCCCGCTGGCGGACGGCCAGGCGCACCTCGTCCTCCCCCTCGAAGTCGCGCAGGGCGTTGACCAGGGCCCGCAG
>JBHHZW010000495.1:0-2160 GCA_046758305.1 Bacteroidota bacterium
CTTCGGTCGTGCGCAGGACCACTCGCGTGAAGCCGATGATGGCGTTCAGCGGAGTGCGCAGCTCGTGGCTTACGTTGGCAAGGAATTGGGATTTGTGCTTATTGGCGGCCTCAAGCTGCATGCTCTTGTCCTGGATTTCCTTGAACAACCGTACGTTTTCAATCGCGATCACGGCCTGGTCAGCGAAGGTCTTGAGAAGGCGATCTGCCTTTCGGTGAAAGGACGCACCTCTTGTCGTCGAATGATGATCGCCCCGATTGGAGTTCCCTCCCGCAGCATTGGGGTACAAAGGATCGTCCGAGTCCCAAAACGTTCCTGGTACTCCTTGCTTTTCGGAAACTCGGTTTCAACCTCTACCGCGAGATCGTGGACGTGCACGGTTTGTCGGTCGATAATAGAACGGCCAACCAGCATACCCCTGCTTATGGGCATGCCTTCCTCACGGCTTGGTGCAGGTTGTGACCCATGCGAGGCCACCCGGTGAATCCTGCCATCCTCAACACGCCCGATTTGGGCATCGTCTGCCTCGCAAAGCCGTGCGGCACTCTCGGCGACGGCATCCAAAACTGGCTGGATATCAGTCGGAGAGCTGGCGATTACTCCCAGGATGTGGCTTGTGGCAGTCTGTTGCTCTAGGGACTCACTTAGCTCCTTTGTTCTCTCCTCGACTTTCTGCTCCAGGTTCGCATAGGACTCCTGAACCCGGCTGGCCATGCGGTTAAATTCTCCAGCTAAGGCTTCTAGCTCATCCCCGGTCTGAACGTTGATGCGGTGTTCCAGCGCCCCCGCGCCAATCCGTGCCGCACCCTCCCGCAACACCGCGATCGGGCGAACGACTCGGCGACCAATTATCAGGCTCGCCACGACGGCCAGGCCGAGACCGAACAGAAGGAGAATAGAAGTCCTTAATACTGAGGCGTAAAGCAGCTCGTAGGCCTCGCTGGCCGGCCGTTCGACGAGCACTGCCCAACCGAGCTCGGGAATGGGTGCATACGCCGGGAAAACCTTGTTTCCCGCAAGGTTGAGCTGTGGAGCCGAAACAACCAGCGTACCGGCCAGTGCCGCCTTTACCTGACTGAGTTCTCTGAGGTTGCGCTTTTGTAGGACCAAGCTGATGTCGGGGTGTGCGATCAAGTCCCCTTCACGGGAGATCACGTAGACGTATCCGCTACGACCCACCGTGATCCGCGACACGACGTCCCAAATGTATTTGAGGTTAACCTCAGCGATCAGGACGCCTATCACGTCCCCGGCAAACCGTTCGATGGGCACGGCGACACGCATGTACGGCTCAGATTGCCTCACAAAGTAAACTGGGCCAAAGTAGGTTGCCCCCGAACGAGCCCGCACGAAGGCGTCGTCCTTAGCTCGATCCCCCAACTCCTCCGCCAGGACCGTCTGTATCCGCGACATCTTGATCTTTTCGCGGCCGTCGGCGTTAAGCGCCGTCACCTCAGTGATCGCCGGGGCGATCTTGAGCAGCTTGATGAGTTCAAACCGGTAGGCGTCCGTCAGACCAGAGGTTACGATCTCTTGCGTCTGCGTGGACGCCCGCATTGTCTTTTTAATGTCCTGCACGAACTGCTGAATCTTGAAGGCAGCCCCTTGCGCCATCTCTCGTTGCAGCGTTTCAGTACCCTCGACGCTCTCACGGTAGCGAAAATATAGCTCGACTGCGCTACTGGTAATCAGCCCTCCGCTGACTAGGAGGAGGGCAATGATGAAGGTTCGCCGAAGCAGCCGGCCACCGCTTCCACTCCCAGGAGTGGCGTGATCGGACTGGCCGCGAAGCGGTTCCTTAGCTGTGAAGGTATCGTTCACGGAGCTCCCTTAGTCCGCATTTCTCAGATGAAAAGTTTATGCATCACCAGCATCCTATCATTTTAGATTTTAGATTGTCGATTGTCGGAGTTAAAACCCAAGTACCAGATTCAAGATGTCTCATGATTTGCTTTCCCCTCAGTTCAAAATCACAAATCCCCAATTCTTCTTGGTCGCCTTACTCTTTACCCTTCACGCCTCACTCCTCACTTCTCACGCCTCGCCAATCACTTGATCACTTTATCTGCCCTATAGAGCACTTCAGGTGGAATTGTAAGGCCAAGCTTCTTGGCGGTCTTGAGGTTGATGACCAGCTCGAACTTCGTCGGCCGCTCGACG
>JBHHZW010000496.1:0-2157 GCA_046758305.1 Bacteroidota bacterium
GACCGTCGTACAGGTGAGAAAATGTGGCTGATTGTTCTCGATGAACCTGTATCGGCTTCTTGTCATGGTCGAGGACTATTCTCAACCGGAGTTGATCGGGCCAGGGTGGCAACGGTATCCCCACTGAACCGGGATTGATCGGTTCACGTTCCCACGGAGACCGTGGGAACGAGCGGTTGGGGCCTCATGCGCCAAATATTAGCGTCCCTCGTGCTTGTTCCCACGCTCCGCGTGGGAACGTGAAAGCCAACAACCGTGCGTTACACTGAAGCCTCATCCCGGCTATGCGATCGCCAGTCACCCTTCTCCGGGGTAGGGAAAGGGAATGCGGTGAGGGTCAGCACACCTTGCGCTCAACAACTGCTTCACAGGTTGAAGCAGGCAAGACTTCGACGGTGCCCGCTCTGGCGAACGGCTCCATGAACTGACGGACGTTCATCTGATTAGGAGCTTCCAGGATCACGTAAAGAGTGTGTGCGCCGTCGATGACTGCCTCACCCTGGATCGTGATACCGTATTTGGATGCGTTGGCTGGTGAAAGGTGATCGATCAGCATGGGCCCCATCTGCTCGTCTCGAGCGGGACAATTTTCAGGCTGGTGGCGATGTTGAACTACGAAAAGTGCCATGTTCGTCATCCCTTCCCTTCTTAGATGAATAATCACATAAAAACTACCTAAGTTCCCCGGTATTGTCAAGGTGGGCGCTTGCAGCAGGGAGTGGCCCGTGATCTTCGAAGTGCATTGTAGTACGAAACGCGATTTCGCACAAATAACGCGATCCTAACACGAAGTTGATTTTGTGAATCACTGGTCTGAGCGAGCGAATCGGCGACCCGCCCGAACCCCGCCAGACCCGCCCGACCAAGTCGTTCGGGCGGGCCGCTGGCGGGCTGGCGATTGGGCGGGCGGGTTCGCTCCACGTTTCGCTGCAGGAATTTGCAGTTGAAGAAATTTTTTCGTATATAAAATGTTTGTATTTTGTAAACTGCCACGGCTCGACTTGCGAGTCAGTCGCGGATTACTGACGAAGCCAACCTATAGCTCGTCATCCCCATCATACATTATACCCATTATACCAAGGAGGCATCGTAATGACCAGAGGAAATCTCTATTCCTATGGGATATCTCTCATTCTTCTCTTTGCCCTCGGCTGCGGCGGAGAAAAGAAAGAGGAGGCAGCGAAACCAGAAGCTACTCCCGCCAAAGCCACGGGCATAGGCGCCATTGCCGGCAAAGTGAACTTCACCGGCAAGGCACCGAGGGCCGCCAGGCTTCGGATGAATGCCGATCCGGTGTGTCTGAAACAGCACACCGAAACAGTGTATGGAGGAGAGGTCGTCGTCAACGAGAACGGAACTCTGAGAAATGTCCTGATCTACATAAGAGAGGGTCTTGGCGGAAAGATATATACACCACCGCCGGATTCAATCCTCTTCGATCAGAAGGGCTGCCTGTACACGCCTCACGTGCTCGGCATCCAAGTTGGACAGGAGTTCGTAGTCAAGAACAGCGATCCAACCCTTCATAATGTCCATACGTTATCAAAAGAAAATCGTCCGTTTAACATCGCTCAGCCGAGGCAGGGTATGACGTTCACCAGAAAGTTCGAGAAACCCGAGACATTCAAGGTGAAATGTGAGGTGCACCCCTGGATGAACGCCTATGTCGGCGTTTTCACCCATCCGTTCTATGCTGTGACCGGCGATGACGGGAGCTTTGCTATTAAGAATCTCCCAGCAGGAGAATACACCGTGGAAGCCTGGCATGAAAAATATGGTGCTCAAACGATGAAGGTGAAGGTGGGTACAGCAGAGACAGCAACAGTCGATTTCACGTACGAAGGTCCGAAACCAGGTGCTTGAATCGCATCTGCAATGCAAGAAGCGAGCATGCTGCGATAAGGAGCAGCGACCTTGAACCGACCACCAGAACACGGATCCCACGAAGCCGTCCACAAGCTCGGATTTTGGAGGAAGTACGTCTTCTCCACTGACCATAAAATCATCGGAATCCAATACGGGTTCACGAGTCTCTTTTTCCTCTTTTTCGGTTTTACACTGATGATGCTCATGCGATGGCAGTTGGCGTATCCGGGAGAACCGATTCCGGGTCTGTACTTCATCATTCCAGTCGCTGCCGTTGGAGGCGTCATTGCG
>JBHHZW010000497.1:0-2152 GCA_046758305.1 Bacteroidota bacterium
AGCCGTTCCAGGTCTGAAAAGGTTTCCTTATCCATCCATCCGCGGTAGGGCTCAAGATCGCGCGGATATGTTTCCACTCTATGCAGCACGGCTTCTTCTCCTGTTCAGATTAGAAGAGGTGGCCTGCGCCTTAGACCGCCTTGGAAATGCTCTCTGAGGTTTCATATTCCGCCCAGCTTTTAATCTGGAGATCGGCAAGACGCTTTTTGGAGAGCGCTTCCACAAATCGCTGCGCCAGTTGAATGTTCGTAATCAGCGGGACAGAAAAGTCTACGGCTTTCCGCCGGATCAAGTAGTCGTTCGTTAGCTCGTCCTCTTGATAGTTCTTGGGGATATTGATGACGAGATCGATCTTTCTGTCGCTAAGGTACTGGATCGTATTGGGAGCTTTATCGTCCAAGGGCCAGTGCAACACTGTTGCATTTATACCGTTTGCCTGTAAAAAATCGGCTGTTCCTTGAGTTGCGTAGAGGTTTATCCCTAGGTTTTTGAGGGTCATCGCGCTTCCCAGGAAGGCTGCCTTGCTCTCAATGGGACCGGTCGACAGGAGAACATTTTTTACCGGCAGATGATATCCCACTGATAGTAAGGATTTCAGAAAGGCTTCTTCAAAATCATCCCCCAAGCAGGCAACTTCGCCCGTCGAGGTCATTTCGACTCCTATAGTTGGGTCGGCTCCTTCAAGACGGGTAAATGAGAATTGGGGGGCTTTGACCCCGACGTATTCCACATCGAACATAGTTCCGTTGACCTTCGGAAAAGGTTGCCCCATCATGACCCGGGTCGCGAGATCAATGAAATTCACTTTCAAGATCTTCGAGACAAAGGGAAAACTGCGGGACGCGCGCAGGTTGCATTCGATGACCTTCACCTCGTTGTCTTTGGCGATAAACTGAATATTGAATGGCCCACTGATCTTGAGGGCTTTGGCGACCTTCTCTGTGATCCTTTTGACTCGGCGCATGGTTTCGAGGTAGGCCCGCTGCGGCGGGAGGACAAGGGTTGCATCACCTGAATGGACGCCGGCGTTTTCTACATGTTCCGAGATGGCCCAGACGACGATTTCGCCATCACAGGCCACCGCATCCATGTCAAACTCCTTCGCATTTTCCACAAACTTGCTGATGATGACAGGATGTTTTTGTGACACTTCAACTGCCTTGCCAAGGAACGTCACCAATTCGATGTCGTTACAGGCCACGCTCATTGCCGATCCACTCAGCACATACGAGGGACGGACCAGGACGGGGTATCCCACCTTGTTGGCAAACCGCTTGCCCTCTTCCAGGTAGACAAGCTCCTTCCACTCCGGTTGGTCAATATCAAGCTCCTCCAGAAGTTCGGAGAATTTGTGTCGATCTTCGGCATTATCGATGCTGAGAGCCGAGGTCCCGAGAATTCTCATCCCTCCCTGATAGCATCGCATCGCCAGATTGTTCGGAATCTGTCCCCCCGTTGAGAGAATGATCCCCACGGGATTTTCCTTCTGGTAAATCTCGAGGACGGTCTCAAAGCTGAGTTCATCAAAGTACAGTTTGTCGCACTCGTTGTAGTCGGTGCTCACCGTTTCTGGGTTGTAATTCACCATGATGGTGTTGTAGCCCAATTCTTTTAAAGTGCGAACCGCGGTGACACAACACCAGTCGAATTCGACGGAGCTGCCGATACAGTAGGCTCCGGACCCCAAAACGATTACCGAATTCTGCGCGTCGAACGGAATGTCGTCCTGTGTCCCACTATAGGTGAGATACAAATAGTTTGTTTGGGCCGGATACTCCGCCGCAAGCGTATCAATTTGCTTCACACAGGGAGCGATGTGGTAATCTTTCCGCTGTTCTCTTATCCGAAACTCTTCCGATCCTGTGAGCTTCGCAATCTGCAAATCAGAAAAGCCCGCTTGCTTGGCTTTCAACAGGAGTTCTCGAGGGATTCTTGGTTTCGTTAGTTGTTGTAATCTCTTTTCTAATTCCACAAGGTTTTGGATCTGATAGAGGAACCACTTATTGATGTGTGTAAGTTCATACAGTGTGTCGATCGAGTAACCTCTTTTCATCGCCTCGGGAATAGCAAAGATGCGTTCGTGAGTTGGCTCACGCAGTTCCTTTTCCACGTCAGTGACAGCGAAGTTCTCATTGCCGACTAGGCCACAGAC
>JBHHZW010000498.1:0-2152 GCA_046758305.1 Bacteroidota bacterium
TCCTGACCGGGGTGACCCGCCGGGAGGACGTGGATCGTTTCCCCTACCGGCCCACCCGCATCGTCGACTCCGTCGCCGCCATCGAACTGTAAGAGGTTTTGCCGAGGGCGCGAACCTTGTTTAAGAATTTATGGAGCCGGTATATGATGGGGAGGAGGCAGGGGGAGCTGGAACGGGTGGGACCATGGTTCGGCGATACGAACAGATTCAGGTCTTCTCCAGAATGACGCCCGAGATGAGCCAAGCGCAGACTTGACCCCTTTCCATGAGCCCGATCTTCCCAGCATCCTTGCGCTTGATGGCGTGGGACCTGTTGCGATGCCGGCCTCGGCCCTGTATCTTTAGGCGAGCGGCGTAGAGGTGTTCCGGACGCAGAGACCGATGAAGGGCCAAAGCCGACGGGGACCGGATCCTTTTCAAAACAAGTTCTCTCCTCTCGTGCGGAGTTCTTAGGACGCTTTCGAATAAAAAGACTTGGAGAGATGCCGACAAAAACACGTAGAGAGAACAGGATCATTGAGATCTTCCTTTCTGCCTATGAGAGCGACTCCTGGGCGGATGCCAAGCTCGATTGGCTTGATGAGAAAGAAGACAGTGCCGTCGAAGTCCTCGCGACCAGGAGATCCGACGGAAAAACCCTCGCCATGGAGCACACCGTGATCGAACCGTTCGTCGGAGACAAAGACGACTTCGCTCGTTTCGCGCCCCTATTTCTCCAGATCGAGGACGACCCGTCGTTGATCGTGCCTGATCGCATCCTTTACGTCTATGTAACGGTGGGCACGCTTCAGAAGGGATTGAAGTGGGAAGCGGTTGCCCGAAGCGTCCATGATTGGCTCAGGGCGAACATCCGTGCCCTACCCGAAGGACGATCAACGCATGCCTGCGCCATCAGTGGAGCCGCCAAAGTGCCGTTCGACATTAGCCTCAGCCTACGGGTCATCTCGAGTCCCGGCGCCCAGGGGAAACTATTGATCCGGAGACAGCAAGTCGGAACTGACCTTGGAGAGATTGTCAGTAACGCGCTAAAGAAAAAATTGCCGAAGCTCGTGAACACGACCGCGGAGAAAAGGATTCTCCTTCTCGAACGTCAGCACATGAATCTCCTACCAGAACAGATCCTGGAGGAAATTGAGAGGCGGAGAACCGATTTCCCGGAGTTGGCCCACGTTCAGGAAATCTGGATCGTAGAGACCATGTTTTATGAATCCGACGGACACCTGCGGTTTGAGCTCTACCGCAACGGCGATGTGATCCGCGGCATCGACTTTCAACACGGGCGGCAGCTGTTCAAAGAGTACGCCGATACATCGGCCGTGCTTGACGGAAGGAAACACGCATGTCCTTAACGGTCCATATTAGCAATACAGGAAATCTGTAATGGGGTATTCCGGACGCGAAGACCGATAAGGGCTTTTTATGTTTCCTACGCTCCCAGACGACTGGAGGAGACCATGAGACAAATTAAAATTGTTCTCCTTCTTTCCGTTGTCCTGACTGGCTGTGCCACGACAGAGAGCGTCACCCGTGGAATGCACGATGCTGCCACCCTGGTTGTGGAGGCCCCTATCACAAGTGTCTATCGGCTGGTGGTGGAAACTGCTATAGAAAGCGGGTTTCTCATCGTATCCGAAGACCCAGCGCGAAAGGAGATCAGACTTCGAAGCGGATCCTACATGACGGGAATGTTCCTCTGTTCGGGACACATCTTGGGGGTCTTTCTGTCAGAAGACAGACTGGGGCGCACCCGCGTCGAGGTGTCGGAGCGCCGTGTGCTGGCCACCCAAGTATTGGGGTGCCATGACAAAGCGCCGGGATACATGACGTTACTCAATTCGAAAATCAGCTCAGTTTCTCAACGTGCACCAACACCGAGAACTCCAGAAATAGTAGGAGGAACCGCATTCGCAGTCAGACCTGATGGTGTGCTCCTTACTGCATTTCATGTTGTCCGAGGCGCGAAGATGATTGTTGCGACGTGCCCCGACGGTTCGGCATCTCCTGCCACAATAGAGCAGGCCGCCGCAAATATTGATCTGGCGGTCCTCCGGATCGCTCGCTCAACTCCTGCGTTTATTCCCCTTGGGGGTACGCGATCCTCCCGCGTTGGGGATCCCGTGTTTACGGTTGGATTTCCGACACCCGCGCTCCT
>JBHHZW010000499.1:0-2151 GCA_046758305.1 Bacteroidota bacterium
CGGGGCAGTATGCTCTTCTCCCGAACATGACGGTTCGCGACTTGATCAATGCTGCTGACGGGATCTATCCTTGGACGTTTGTGGAGCGCGGGACGATCGTGCGGACACTCCCCAACCAGCGTAAGCAAGTCATACCGTTCAACGTTGCGAGGGCGCTTGAGGGTGATCCCTCGCACAACGTCGAGCTGCGGAATCTTGACTCTTTGAGTCTCTACGCGGATACGACTTTCTTCCCACAGCACACGGTCGAGATCGTCGGCGCGGTCCGTTCGCCTGGTACGTTCACCCGTTTTGAGGGGATGACGCTCGCAGACCTGCTCGTGCTGGCGGGTGGGTTGACGGAGGATGCCGCCTTCGAAGCGGAGATTTCGCGTGTAGATACGACAGAGGAGCAGGTCATCGCGCAGGTGACCAAAATGGCACTGGACAGGAATTTTTGGGATGTCCATAATCCGAACGATTACGAGCTTGAAGATTTTGACAAGGTCTTCATTCGATCGGATCCGAAATATTCCAAGCCTGAGTGGGTGAAGCTGACAGGCGAGGTGAGATTTCCGGGTAATTACTCGTTGCGATTTCGTGGAGAGAGACTCGCCTCTTTTGTCAACCGTGCGGGAGGTCTGAAACAGAATGCGTATACTCCGGGGGCGCGGTTGATCAGAGGGATGAACGATGCCGGGTTGGTTCCTGTGGATTTTGAGAGAGCGTTAAAGAAACCGAATTCCAAGGCGAACCTCGAACTCTTTCCTGGAGACGAAATTGTGGTTCCAGAAAATCCAAATGTCGTTCTGTTGCGAGGAGAAGTGTTCGTTCCTTCGGCGGCTCTTTACAAGAAAGGAGCAGGTTTGGATTACTATTTAAAGCAGGCAGGTGGTCTGACCGAAGATGCGGATAAAGACAAGATTAACGTGACCCTTCCCAACGGTCAAAAGTGGAAGCCGAGGTGGTCTTTCCTTCCAGACCCTGATATTCTCGCGGGGAGTACAGTGTATGTTCCGAAAAAAGTCGAAAAAGAAAGCAAGACATTCCAGTACGTTCGGGAAATAACCGGTATCTTGGCTAGTACAGCGGCAATTATTACTAGCATCGTGGTTCTCTCGAGGCAATGATAGACTGGTGATGGTGGGAATAGTGAAGAGTAATTAGTGAAGAGTGAATAGTAAAGAGTGAAGAGTTTGCGGGTCAGAAGTGAGTAATCAGTAAGGAGTAAGAAGGGTTAATAAGGTAATATAGGGGATTTCCGGGCCTCCAAAAACAGAGGGCAATTTTGCAAGCCTATGAGGCATGGAGTTGTGAAATCTACTGTTGATTATGAGGATTGTTGCGAAGCGGTGAGTCAAAACTATGCCACGGTTGGGATCGAAAAACCGTGAGCGTTCGGCTCCACCGGCACGCTTCGGAGCGTCTGACGGAGCGAGGCGCGACAGAAGAGGAGGTGATTGCGACGGTAGAACGTGGTGAGCGTTTCCCTGCAAAGTTCAATCGGGTCGGCTTTCGACGCAACTTCCCATACCGTGCAACGTGGCGTGGTGAGTATTATGAAAGCAAGCAAGTAGAGGCGTATGCCGTGCAGGAAGGATCGGACTGGCTTGTTGTTACGGTTGTCACTCGATATTTTTGAACTGGAACTGGAGGAGGAGCAGTACAATGAAACTTACCTATGATCCACGTCATAATATTGCTTATATTCGTTTCCAAGAAAAGCGGCTTGAAGTAGAGACTATTCGGATCAGTGAGGAATTACATGTGGACATTGCGCCTGACGGCACAGTCTTTGGCATCGAGTTGCTGAACGCCAATGAGCAGCTGAGTCGTGAGGACATGGGGAAATTGTTGGTGATCAATGAAGCAACTGGTCAGCGTGCCGAATTGCCACTCGCAGCGCGCTGAATCCCGATCACTGGGGCTAACTTTTCGCTGCAGTTGGAAATTGCTAGCCTACTAAAATACATTGGTCCGGAAATAAGGGATTCAATGGAGAATAATCTGATCGAAGTTGAAAAATTGCTAAGTGGACTGATAAGAAGTCTTCGTTGACCAGCATGATTTAGCAACTATTCACTATTCCCGCCTTCGTCCACCTGCGGTGGACTCCGGCGGGCTCGCCTAAGTCCGTACAGGACGTCGGCGGGCGGGCAGGCACGATTCACT
>JBHHZW010000500.1:0-2150 GCA_046758305.1 Bacteroidota bacterium
ACGAATTCAACTGGGGCAGGGTCGGAAAATATTGATCGGCGGGATTTGATGTGCACTGTGATGCGCTCGCCGCGCCCACGAAACTGTTCATCAATTTTCGCTAGGCAACGCTGATCGGCCTGGAGACACACAATGGCGAGACCTTCTGTCCGCAAACGCCCTGCGGAAATCCAGGGGCTGACTCGAAAATCAAAGTCAATGAAAAGAGAGGGATGGTCTGCCGAATAGAATGCGATGCTGTCTGCATAGGGTTTCGAACCAGCGACGATCTTCAGCGGCTTCTGGAACCGCTGATGCCACATATCCGTTACGGTGGCGGACAACTCCTTGCGCGGGGAGGTCCAGGCCCTATTCTGTGACAGCTCCATACCCAAGGCGACAAGGGGAGATGCCGATAACATGAATAGCTGAAAAGCAAAGATGATCGCCAACCCCCGCCGCACCTCGATCCTGACCAAGTCGATCCCAAGAAAGGTCAGAAGGCTTGCACCAATAAAAAACCACATTGGCAATGCCCAGACACTCGACAGCTCAACTTGCAATACAAATGCGCCGCCGACCGTGAGCAAGAATGGGAAAAAGGTGATGCCGAAGATCGTCACTCGCTCACTATAATTCAGGTTGAGCTGGCGTGGTCGCCGAATGCCATGGACGCCGACGATCGCCACGAAGGCCAGCACCAGAGGGAGTAAATACAGCAAATTTTGCCGTGTTTGTGATGATTCGAAGTGGATCGCTGACAATGTGACCCGTGGCGTAGTGGACAGGTAAAAAATCGACGCTGAAAAGCCAAAAAAGGTGCGGCACCAAGACCACGAAAAGTACGATAACCGATACATAGGGTGAAAAACTCGTGTAATATTGCCTGCGTTCGTTGCGCAGGATAGAAATCAGAAATAATGCTGCCAGCAAGCAAAATGAATAATACATTGACAAGATAGCCAGAGCGGCAAAAATGCCGAACAAAAGACTCGGGACACGTCGTCGTGTTGCATAGGCATGGCAGAAAAACAACGTCGTCAATGGCCATAAAGAGAGCATGATCGAATGGGAATTAAACTTTATTGATAAAAAGGTGTAAAACGGGACAAGTTCCAGCAAGATAACGGCAATTAATGCATGACGGTCGGAAAGAAAAATCTTGACGAGAAACCAGATAGCGGCAAGTCCGATGATGACGTTAACTTGGGAAAGCAGGAAATACGCCCAATCCACATTCGGGAAGACTTTGAACCAGAGGGCAGTGATCCAAGCAAACAGAGGTGGATGCTTGTAGTATCCCAGTTGCCACTCTTGGCCCCACACAAAATTCTCTGCCATGTCACCCCACTTATCGAGATTGGCTCGGGTAACACAGGAGTATACAGTCCATACCAGTACATGTGTGGCCAAGAAGAGACAAAACGTGAGGGAGCTCTTCTGCGGATCGGCCAAACGATCTAATATCGAATTGAGCCGCTGTCTTATCATTTCATTACATGCCAATCATTACATGTCAAATGCGCATCATGTCACGGTCTAGCTTCTTCGCCAAATAACTATAATCCGACAGACTGGTGCACCCGGAATCTTATTCTTGCGTTGCCCGCGACCGCGGTCAAGCCAATTTTCTCCTCGATCTCCCATGGAATACGACTATTCTGGTCATACGGTGTTCTCACTCCCGCCTGATTCACCCCTTGACACCCCTGGACCTCTGCGTCAACATGAACCGCCGGGAAGACCTTGGTACTCATTGAGGAAAAGATATGGCAACTGACTCACAAACAAGGAATATCCACCACGAGGAAGAGGATTATGCGGAGTGAGATGCCGTCACATACCATCCGGGCCCCGGATTTTCCCCCAGGTCTCGAGTGGCTCAACACCAATCAACCTGTCAGCCTGAAGGCACTCCGGGGAAAAGTGGTCCTCCTGGACTTCTGGACCTACTGCTGAATTAACTGCATGCACGTGCTACCGGAGCTGGAAGCTCTGGAAAAGGCTTTCCCCACCGAGCTGGTCATCCTCGGAGTCCATTCGGCCAAATTCCCGAACGAACGGGAAGCCGAGAACGTCCGGCAAGCCATCCTGCGTCACGGGCTGGAGCATCCCGTCGTGAACGACGATCAGTTCCTGGTCTGGCGCAGCTATGCGATCAAGGCCTGGCC
>JBHHZW010000501.1:0-2150 GCA_046758305.1 Bacteroidota bacterium
GTTTGGCAAGCACTCCAAATTGGTGGGTTTATTTACGCCGCGCTGCACTAGTCATAGTATACTCTATCTGCTAGTTTCAGCAGCAATGATTTGAAAATGCTGGCCCTTCCTGGTATACTCTTTCATAAACCATTTGACTCAGGAGGGATACAGTTATGGAAGGGCTAACCGATTACATCACGAGAAGCGATTGGGAAGATATTCTGACCGTCACCTTTGTTCTGATTGATGATGCCTGGCCGACGTTACCTAAAGGGGCACTGCCACGCCGCCAGCGAGGGCCTGCTCCAGAAATGAGCGACAGTGAAGTGGTTACGGTTGCCTTGTTTATTGACTCCGTATTTGACGGTGACGAGGAAAAGGGGCTCGCCTTTCTCCGGCAGTACCACCCAACGCTTTTTCCTACCCTATTGGATGACTCCCGCTTTAATCGCCGTCGCCGGGAGCTTTGGGCAGCTATGGAAGCGCTCCGCTGTCACTTTCGTGACAAGTGGCGGAAAGCACACCCCCAGAATTCGGATGTGGCCTTCCTACGTGTGATTGACAGCGCTCCCATCCCGATTTGTACTTACCCTCGCGGTTCTCGTTGCCAAAGCATCCCACTCGAACAGCGTGACGAGTGGTTTGGCGTATGCGTCAGCAAGAAAATCAAGTTCTTTGGTCCTCGTTGCCACGCGACGGTCTACTTGGATCAAATGATCGATAGTTGGTGTCTGGCCCCTGGTTCTTATCATGACCTGCGACCTGCGCCTGCTCTGCTAGAAGATCAACGCAACTTGGCAGCCATAGGCGACAAAGCCTACATCTCACCTGATTTGGACAATCAAGTCTGGAAGGATGGTGAACACCTCGTCTTGGCCCTGCGCAAAGTCAATCAGAAGGTCCAATGGCCTAAAGGAATCCAAGCTATTCTGGGTAGAATCCGGCGCCGCATTGAGGCTGCTTTCAGCGTATTGACGACCACCTTCAAACTCGACAAACTGGGGTCACGCAGCTTCTCCGGCATGGTTGCGCGGGCTACCACGCGAGTCTTAGCCTACACTTTGAGTTTCTTCTTGGCAGAGATTCTCACTCCCGATTTGGTCTCATATCAGCTCTATTAAAACTAGCAGATAGAGTACTCTTGTGTCGGGTTATCACCCCAATTGATGATTCCTGCCACAACATCCATGCCCAGGTGCATCACGATGCCTCTGGCATAGTACTTTGCGCATACGGTCTCGCTATGCCTAGGCTGACCAGGAATGGGGGGAAAGGGGAATTCTAGGGTCTGCCAATTGATCTCAGCGGCATAGTATTCTCCCTCAAAGCCGTGGGCGAAGGCCACATCCTTGATCTCTTGCACGATAGACGGATATTCATAGTAATACTCTTCACAGCAGTCGTGTCCCGGTGCTGTTCCGTACATGGGATGCCAGGAAACAACGTCTACCTGAGACATAACCTCGTTTGCACTGAGGACACCAAACAAGTAGTCACGGGGACGCTGCTCCACCAGATACGAAACGCTCCCCACTACTATTTTGGCCTCTGGATACTCTTCGAGGATAACGGGAACCGTCCGGGTAACCAGATTGATGTAGTCTGGTAGCTCTATGTACCAATTGGGCGTTTGAACGTCCGGCTCATTCCAAATTTCATAATACTGGATGCGACCTCTGAAATGGCGCACAACCTTCCGCACATAGCTGTGGTATAGTTGTATCTCTTCTTCTGTCTTGAACCTGCCATGCTCCGTGAACTCGGTTTCATCAAGCAGGCACCCCAAACAAGCGACGAGTGATACACCGTTGTTGGCCAACTCAGTGATGGCGTTATCGTCTTCAGGATCGACGCTGTACTCCTCAGTATGCCAGTCCACGTCCCAGAATCTTCCGTTGTATTTCCCGTCTTTCAGGATCTCGAGCCTTTGCCATTTGTACCCATTACGAAGAAGTTCCTCAAGCCGTGAATCAAGTTGGTGTAGTTCAGGATAATCCCCGATCCGATTGTCCGCCAGTTCCGCTGATGGCTTGGTTTGGAGCAGGATTTTGGGCAGGTGGTTTCCCTCTTGAAGGACCGTAGATTTGCGCGTACCCGACGTAGGGGTTGAGACTTCGCTGGTATTGCCACCACTATCGGTGGCCGTGGCAGTTAGATGCGGGCCAAAG
>JBHHZW010000502.1:0-2144 GCA_046758305.1 Bacteroidota bacterium
CCTCCCGTTTTTTCTTTTTCTCGGCGTCAGAGACTGCTTGATATTGGACCTTTACTCGATAACCTTTTACCCTCGCTTGCTTGACTTCCTCACTGGCCTCCGCCGCAACTTTCTCCTCAAGATAGAAGAACAAGGCTTGAGGCTCCAAAAAGAGCACTTTAGTTTGTTCGGCAGTGTCAAGCCTCTGTACAGCGAAAGACTGTATTTTTTCTAATCGCTTTCTGTCTTTTGCACAGACAACTACACTGTCGTATCCGGCTGTGAGGCACTTCATTATGTTCTGAAGTTCTTGCTCTTCTGTCGTGCTCACAGAAATCTCACAGGCAATCTTCTTACCATTCTGCTCTAAACCAACGTCGACCCTTCCCGATCCATCAGGCGTTGACTCCTCAATCGTAGCCCGATATCCTCTTTCCTCCGCCATCCGTTTGATCAAGGTTTGTAGGTAGCGGTGCTGGGAAAGGCTCTTTTCATCGACCAAGACTGGTGCCGCTGGCGCCGTGGGCAGTACGCGTATCTTTGGCTCTTTCGGTTTTTCTGGCCTCACTGCTTCCTTAGAATTGGAGCATCGGCATAGTCGACTACTGAATTGGTGAAATTCCTTCGGCCTCGAGCCGCCTCAGAATAACCTGATCAGAAACGAAGAAGCGCTTCGCGAGCTTGACAGAGACTAGCTCTCTTATTACGGGAAGCTCGAGGTCCGGGGTTATCTTCCTCGCTTTTTCGACCAGGGGCTGCAGTTCTCTTAGCGCTTCAATAAGTTTTTGTGGAGGCACCAGCACTCTGCCTGCGAATTCCCTCGCCTGGTACTCGGCCCTGCCCCAGATAGCTTCAGGCAAAGCCCTTTGCATTTCCTTCCATTCTCCGGGACTTTCCGTGCGGAGCTTCTTGATCATTTCTGAATGCAAGACAAAATGTCCAACCTCGTGAGCCACCGAGAAGCGGATGCGAACGCCAGGCGTTGCTGGATCGTAGACGATTTCGTTGAGGTCTCCAGAAAGATATGCTTCTGTATCGACCTGGGAACGCAGGTTTGGGACTGGAATCATCAACAGTTTGAGATTTCGCTCCACAACAAGCTCAATATCGACAGGGATTTTGTCTCCCCAGTGTTTCTTTCGAAACTCATCAGCACGTTTCCAAATCTCTTCATTTCGCAGGTAGGGGATCTGGATCTCTGAGAAATCAATCACTGAACAGCTATCTCCTTTTCAAAAGATCAATAAGCTTGTCCAGTTCTTCGTCGGAGGGTTTTTCGCCCCTAACAGTCCTGAAGAAGACAGGCAATGCTGAAACGATTTCTGCATCCTCATAGACATCGTCGGGGATTTTTTGCTGGGAAATTGCAGCCAGATCGAAATACGTGAACCAGTCGGTACTTCCTCTTTTCAGCTTCAGGAGTTTCGCAAGCCTTTCGAGGAAATCCCTGTCTGATGGTGCAGGGAGAACTCCACGCTCTACTTTGCTCCAATTGCTTGGATCTGTCTCCGCCTGCTTGCAGAATTCCCTGAGACCCATCTCAGCTTGCAGACGCTTCGCCCTCACGAATTCACCGAATGTCATCGGTTAACACCTCCTCTCGTGTGGTCGAGACCTCACCGCACCTGTCGGTGAAAGTCAAGCCATGTATACTCAAATCCGCATGCCAAAGGGTGGCAAGTGGTCCAATTGTCGCGATCTCTGGAGTCAGTGCTTCCGATCCTCGAGTGGGAAGGGATCTTCTCCGTAGCTGTCCTTGTCGCAGATTGTTCCATCCGGGCGATGAATCACCAGCTCCGAATAAAACAGTCTTGCCAGAGGTGTCGCTGAATCAGTCGCTGACTTCTGCGTTTGGTGGACGGACAGTGGATTTTCCAGTCCTTCTTGCTTGGCTGCCGATTGACCGCCATACGGCGCGACGTGAATGTTCATCTTCATGTCGCTCATCTCCCTTCATCCAACGTGTGGTAAGGAATATACCACACGCGACGCGAAAAGTCAAGTCTCAGGGTCAGAGAGACAGTCAGAAAACGGCGGGTCAGGAGGTGGCAGCTCTACCCCAAAAAGGGCGTATCGTGCAGAACTGAGTTCGCTTGCCGGTGGCTCAAGATATGCAAAATTCCAGAGTCTCGATGAGGATCTCAAAATAGGGAATTGACGTGAAC
>JBHHZW010000503.1:0-2127 GCA_046758305.1 Bacteroidota bacterium
CTTCGCTCGATCTGCCTCAGATCGCCAATGCCGGTGAACGGTCACGAGAGAAACCTGAGATCTACCCCTTCCACGGCTTCATGCTCATAGGCAGCAACGTCGCTTCCCCCGGATGGGTAACACCTACTACCGTCACAGTAAGCGTAGTGGGTGAAGGGTCGCTCCTGGAAGTCAACCAGGTCGAGGCAATGGTTGTCCCCTACATCCCAAGTTAGCGAAACTCGGGCGCCGCGCATCGATCGACCCATCGACAGCCATGGGCCAAGGACCCGGCTGCAGGTGCATGGAAGAGATATGGGGTCACGATCGATCGATCGATAGTCGTTCTCTATCATTTCAGTTGTGACATTGGACACCCGCTGCGATCGTGGGTTGTCAGTTCAATTGAGGAGGTGGTGCCCTAATGGATGAGGACAGGCGGCCGAAAGAGCAGGGTTCGGTCGCGGGAAAAGAGGTCTATCCCGATGAAGTCATAACCGAGCAAGAAAAGAAGATCAAGCCTGACTTTCATCGGCATCGGCTGTTCTTTGATTGGATGCGGGAGTTGGACGAGCGCAAACGATGAGTGAGGAGGAATTCTTAGAGGAGATGCACCAACATTTTGAGCGTAAAAAACGCAAGCCAATGAGAATAATCGAGCCAGACCACGCACCCGCTGAACTTGTCCCCGAGGCTCAGGTGAGGGCCGTTGGACAAGCGCGACGTGAAGGGAGAAGAGAAATCATCTCGAGAATGATTACGCATGAACTCGAGAAACATGAAAAGCGCCGAGCAAAGGAAGAACGTGAAAAGAAAAAGCCGAAGTCTCCATTAGGGACGGCCTTTCAATCATGGATGGAAGCGTCAACTAGGAGAGAAGGAGGTGACTGAGAATTATGAGTAACCCGATAACAAAGACGGAAATTCTGGATGATCGACCTGACTCGAGGTTGCTCGAATACCTTGCGAAACGACGGAAAATCGCGCGCAAGATTCTCGAAAGATACGAGGACGTTGAAACCGCCTTGCTTCAGCAAATCATTGGAAAGGTCAAATGTCCGAAATGTGGAAGAACCGGCAAGCTGAAAGAATGGTTTCCATCTGCAATTTGCCCACAACACGGATTAATTCACAGCAAAGGTCGAAAAGGCCCTGTGTTTTGCGATCTCTGCGGCAAACGCCTGAAGATGTCTCGACACCGCGTCTTAATCCATGATCGCATCATTGAAGTTCGGTATCTGTTCCGATGTAACTGCGGCCATATCTTCAAGCATCGGGAGGGCTGGGTCAAGCAGTTTGGAATTGTAAACGAAAAGGCACTTGAAAAACTGGCGAAGCTGCGGAGGGAGTACGGGTATTGAGGAGACAGCAGAAATCACCGCGGCAGTACTTCGCCCCATTCTTGCGACGAGTCTGCGCAGGCTGCAGGATCACAATGGCTGAAAGCGACGGAGAACTGCGATGCCCCAAGTGTGGAGGAGGAGAGTTCATCGATGAGCGCCGATAAACTTTGGCTCGGCTTTTGCCCGCGGTGTTTCAGGATGTTCGATATTGACGCGGTCTATTGTGCTGCATGTGGTCAGAAAATTCAAGATGAGCCGGAGGTGATCGAATGAGACTAGGAGGAGCATTAAGAGGCCGACGCGCTGCTCGCGAGGCCCGCAGGACGCGAGAGGCCGCTTGGCGTCGCGAACTAGCTAAAGAGTTCTTCGGGGAACCGATTGACGATCGAAAGCAGTGGATGATCCGAAAAGGGCTCTGGTTCGCAAGGCTCGCAAACTCCATTAGCTATGAAGATTGGTTGCACAAGACATCTCTCTCGCGGCGAGCCGAATTGTTCCGCACTTGGCTCGCGGCGAACCCCGGGGTTTTGGAGGCGCAATATGCTAAACATTCAGGGAGGTGAAACCAAGAACATGAGAATCATCAGAATCGGAAACAGGCAATACGGAATCATCAGGACAACCGACGCGCGCTGTCGTTTGTGCAGTCTGGCCGATGTTGATGCGATTGAAACGTCGCGGCTGCAAGATGGTGCAACTTATGACGACATTGTTGAAAGCTACCCTGAGCTGAGCCGAAGCGGATTATCAAGACATTTTAGCCGTCATGTTAGACTCGTTCCGGTTCAAGAGGAAGAAACAGAAG
>JBHHZW010000504.1:0-2124 GCA_046758305.1 Bacteroidota bacterium
TTCACGATCTCGCGGGTACGATCCGTTGATTCACCGTCAGCCACGATGACTTCAAAACGGTCGGGCGGGTAATCCTGTTTCAGGATGTCAGCCAAGGTCCTTTCGACTGATCGCTCTTCATCCCGAACAGGCATTGTAATTGTGATGAAGGGAAGACCTGAATCGTTCATGAACTTCCTAATACTTCATCGTAAATCGCTTGCAACTTGCTCGTCTGCCACTCAAAGGTGAACTCTGATTTTACCTTGTGATACCCCGCACGTCCCATTTGCTTCGCCGTCTCCGGGGATGAAAGGCATTTCCCGATTGCATCGGCCAGTAAGTCGGGTCGTTTCGGGGCTACCAGGATACCATTTACACTATGTTCAACAACTTCAGGCACGCCCCCGATAGCTGTCGCCACTACAGGTTTTGCACAGGCAAAAGCCTCCAGGAGGACGTTGGGAAGTCCCTCGGTCAGAGAGGGCAAAACCAAAAGATCCATGACCTGAAAGATTTCATGCAGATCACGCCGGAATCCGAGAAAGCGGCATTGTTCCCATATCCCGAGGCGTTTTGCCTGGCTTTCAAGATCTTTTTGGCAAACCCCATCCCCGCAAAAGACGAAGCATGCGTTATTCGTTTTTTTGTCCATCTTACTGATGGCTTCCAGTAAAAACCGATGTCCCTTCTCAGGACTCAATCGGCCGGCCGACACAACAATCTTGATCCCTTGTGGAATTCCAAGCTTCTTGCGGACAGTGGCGCTCACATCCAACGTTGGCTCATCAGGCGTTTCCTCAACGGATATGCCATTGTATACAACCCAGCTTCGCCCGACTCGAACATTGAAAGATTCTAACCGTCGCCTCTGCCCTTCAGAGACAAAAACGATGCCAGCTACCTTCCCAAAGACCCGGCGTTCCAGCCATTCGTAGAAGGCTACTTTCACGTCTTCCGTGGTGTACCCTCTCGAGAAGGCCAGCACGGGAATTTTCGCTTTCCTGCCTGCCCACCAGCCCATTATTGTCGACTTGTACCCATGAGTGCACAAAAGATCCACCTTCTCCCGAAGCAGAAGTCGGTTTAATTTCCACTGAGCTCGAACATCAATGGGTCCGATCATGGGGATGGCAAAATTCGCTAAACCGCGTTCATCGGCTTGCTGTAGGGTTTCATTGGGTCGGTTTGCTTCAAGGAAGGAAGCAAATACGCCTTGGTAGCGGCTACCGTTCAGTCTCGCCAAATGTTCTACGATCTGCTTCTCTGGGCCACCATAGAAATTGGTGGCAATCAAGTGCAAAATCTTTCGACGTTTATCCGTCATTTCTGATCAGATTGCCTCAGCGCGGAGTCCGGGCCCAGACGTCCTTTTCAGTTCCAAACGCGGCCACCAAAGAAATCCAGATCAGGTGCAAAATCACAACCGGCGACCGAAGCAGGAATCGAAGCCTTCGAGCGTTCAAGCCCAAAAGCACGATACCGAGCCCGAAATAGAGACCCTGGACGGCCGTGATGGCCAGGACCGTCACCAGCAGCACATCGGAAAGTAAACCTGGAGAGAAGATGAAGCATAAAACCGTTAGTACGGCTGCTATGAGAAGTTCACACAGGACTAAAGGCCGACTCAACACAAGCAGTGTCCAACCAGCATCTGCCAACAATGCATTCCGCATTATAAGGGCTTCCCAAATCAATCTCAAAGCGTACTTCTTTCCGAGGCTCAGATTTCCTCTAGCCCATCGCGTTCTCTGAACATTGAGTTGGTCATGATGAATGGGAGACTCAGACCTAACTCTGACTTCATCGACGTATCTGATCCGAATACCATTCCTGAAGAAATTCAGGGAGTATTCGACATCCTCAACGATGGAATGGGCTTTCCACGGAAAAGTCTGAAGAACTTCCCGGTGAAATACCATCCCGGTGCCGCGAAGAAAAACGGCTAATCCGAGACGGGATTTTGGAGCATAGAACAGATCATTTTCAATCAAATTACCCACGGCAACGGCATAGCTAAGGGCACAATCATCGGGATTTGATGCGACATCATTGGCCTGCAATACCCTATGGCCAGCTCCCAAATGCTGATCAAACACGCGAAGAGCATGTGGTTCGAGTAAGCAGTCAGCATCCAGAACGACC
>JBHHZW010000505.1:0-2118 GCA_046758305.1 Bacteroidota bacterium
CGGATTCCAGCCATTATTACAGGCAGAGATAACGGCAGTTCCACTGAAAACAGTATCTGATGCGATTTCATTCCCATCCCCACAGCAACCTCAATGATCGAGTCATCCACCTGGCGAATACCTGTATAGGTGTTTCGCAGAATCGGCAGAAGCGCGTAAAGCACGAGTGCGACCAGAGCAGGGATGGTGCCAATGGTCGGCAACCTAATAACCGCAAACACCACGACAATAAACGCAATAAGAGCCAGACTCGGGACTGTCTGTATGGCCCCGGCTATACCCATAATAACGGATACAAGCTTTGGCCAGCGACACCGTGTCAGATAAATACCCAAAGACAGTGCAATAACAACGGCGATCACCATAGCCATAAACACAAGGTAAATATGTTCATAAGTACGCGTAAGTATCTCCGGCCCAAGTTTCTGAAATATTGCTATTAATGAGCTCATGTAGTCTCTCCGGTTTCCTCCATTACCTGGGTTATAGCTTTGAGAAGGTGTGTCTTTTCAAGATTGCCGACGAAGTGCTTTCCTTCGTAAACAGGCAAGGTAACCTTTCCGGCTTTTTTGAACATATCAAGAGCTTCAATTAGCGAACTCTTGGCACGTAGCCGCAGCGATGGAACAGATGTGCCGGGGCCGGATGTTTTTTGATTTTTTCCGGGCATAATTGTCTTTATTGTTCTTGTTAGCAGTGACAACTGGAATCGATGCTGACCGAGAAACTGATCTACAAATTCATTTGCGGGATTTTCCACAAGCTCAACGGGCGTTGCGAGCTGCTGCAAGTATCCACTATCCAACAGGGCAATACGGTCGCCCATCTTGACCGCCTCAAACACATCGTGGGTAACAAAGATAATCGTCTTCTCGATTTTCGATACAAGCTCATTGAACTCATTTTGAAGTTGTTCACGCGTTATAGGGTCCAAAGCTCCGAATGGTTCGTCCATCAATACAATCGGGGGATCGGCAGCAAGAGCCCGGGCAACGCCGATTCTCTGTCTCTGACCGCCGCTAAGCTGGGTAGGGTATCGGTCCCTGAAACTATCGGGCTCAAGACCAACCATGGCGAGTAGGACACTAACACGTCGATAAATCTGACTGGCAGGCCACTTTAGAAGTCTGGGGACGACGGCGATATTCTCCGCGACGGTCATATGGGGAAACAAACCGACATGCTGGATTGCATACCCGATCTTACGGCGCAACTGTATAGGGTCTTGCTGTCCAACGTCTTTTCCCTTGATGAATATCTTGCCAGAGGTAGGTTCGATGAGCTTGTTGACCATCTTCATCGTGGTGGTCTTGCCGCTCCCGCTGGTCCCTAACAGGACGAGGGTTTCGCCTTCTGGAATCTCCATCGAGAGATCGCAAACTGCATTTACACCATTCGGATAAGTCTTACATACCTGATGCAAGGTTATCAAAGCTCGCTCCTTGAATTAAGTTTTGTCGACTTCAAATATTCCAACAAGGCCGTGGGCGCAGCCTTGGCCCTGTTGCAGATTCGTTACCAGATACCTTAGAGCATATCCAAGTTGGGGTTCGATAATATTCTCTCGCGGCAAACCGATGCCAAGCCAGCCTACGCCATCGATGACTTGCCTCATTCGTTCCATCATCTCGCGAAGAGCTGGTGGATATGAAGAAGGAATCGCCGGCGGATCGGGGTCGAAAAGCCGTTGTTTCTCGTCATAAGTCAGTAGAAGTTTCTCAACATAATGCACCAGAATATTCCAGCACATCTGGAGTCGCTCAAAATAGTTGTTAAGGAAATCAAAGCCCTGCTTCGGTACGTAGTCAATAAGTAGAGAATGCAAGTTGGTTCGCTGGTTCGCCTCGTGTAGAGAGTTAACTGCTTGACGTATGGGTTGTGCGTGCGGATTGTATTCTGCTGTGTCCATATGCCTGCCGGCAAATATGGAACGGTCAAAGTAAACTAAGGGTTTAATCTCGATACCGGCTTTTTCGCCTGCCTTAGTCACTATACTCTCTGCTTCTTTGTGACTGATAAGCCGTAAGTTAAGGTGCTGCAGTTCGTCCCTGCGCTGCTCACGTTCTTCCCTCTCGTAGATATACGACATAACGTAATCTATATTGCGGTTTTTCGACA
>JBHHZW010000506.1:0-2118 GCA_046758305.1 Bacteroidota bacterium
TGGAACGGGCCGACCATCGACTCGAAATCCGTCCGCTGGGTGGGGCGGCCGATCGGCTCAGGTCCGAGGAGATCGAGGGTCTGATCGTCCGCTACGGGCCGCAGATCGATCTGTTGCTCAACACGACGACCCTATCCAGACCGATCTCGCCCGAGACTGTCCGTCACATCCCTGAAGCGGTCGTGTTTGCTGATGCCCAGTACGCCGCCGAGGCGGTCGGGCCGTTCCGGGAGATCGCGGAGCAGACCGGCCATCGGTTCATCGATGGGCTCGGCATGCTCTTCTGGCAGTTCGTCGAGGCATTTCAGCATGCCCATGGAATCAACCTCAACGAAGATCGAGCGGTGTTGAAGGCATGCGCCACCGCGATCGGCTATCGGGCGAGTTTCTAACGCTCGGCATCACCGGCGGGGATGAAGCGTCAGCGGAATCCCCGTCCGCGTGCATGCCGTTGTTATGCGCCCCATGGATATGAATTGCTTCAAGGTCCGAGTCCGGGATGTCTGCCTCCCCTCCCGCTCTGTTCAGAGAACGGTATCGTAGTACGGGCCAAGCCGTCCGGGTAGTGGGCACCGGATCACCAGGGATCATTCCGTGGAATTTAGCCGCTTCCAAGTTCAGAAGGACCACCAGACGGTCAGTCTGTGATTGAAGATTTGCAGGCCGCAGTACAGCAGTTGAAATGTAAGAAACGAATAAAGGCCGAAGACAAGATCCGAGCGATTGTCGAGATAGACGCCGAAGGAGCACAGGCCGAGCAGATACGCGATCAGTAACAACATGCAGATGATCGTCTGGACGTGCCAATTCACGATCTTGTCCGCCATGCGGATGACTTTCTCGTCCTTGGTCCATGTATCCCAGATACACTCGCCCGCTATCTATCGCTATCAATACGTCAAGGCCATCAGAAAACCGCATCATCCAAGAGAGTTAGGGCCGCCTGTCGATCCAGTTGATGCGCGAAGTATTGGCCGGAAAAGTCGAGAATACAATCAAGGCAAGCCTTTCTGCACCTGGCATGGTGACTATCATCGACATAAAGCACGTTACGAGCAGTCTCGATCCATTCTTCAGAAAGCCTGATGAGTTCCTGGCAGTGGCCAGCACCTCCAGGCCTTGTCTCATAGATGACAATGCCAAGCTCCCTATTGCTTAATGGGATGAGCTCCATACCAAGTTCTCGCTCGTCCAATTCGAGAAGTTGTGCGCCAGCCAGCATCAATGCACGGCCGAACGAATATACTGCCTCACGATTCTCGGAGGTTGCACCCGGCCATTCAAGAAGAGCCATGTCGGTCAGTTCTCTGGCAGCTAATACTCTATTTCTGAGGACCGGTGCCTGCTCTTCTTTCCCCCAACAGAAGCTGCGTGGATTGCTCGAGAACACAGAAGCGTGTGTTTCAAAGGATCGGGGTAGATTCATCCTACCTTGACCATAGTCAACTTCACTCATGGCGAACCCACAACGCGTGCAAATGGCAAATCCACAACGATACTTCCCACTATTTCTGACGAGTAGTTCCGCCTCTTCTCGGTAAGTTATGCGTGCGTTCAGAACACCCGCAAAGTTCTCGGTCACCGAACCCTCTTTACTATGTTCGGTGAAAGCTGTTGGGCAAACAGACTGCTCTCCGATCCGCTCAAGGTTCGTTCCCAACGGCAATTTTTCCCAGCCCGCAGTAGTGTATCCAAAACGAGGGAATACCAACTGTTTTGTCGCCGGATTGTCGCCGCATCTTGGGCAAGTTTCCTCTGGTGACTGACCGATATATACGTGTCCCTCTGGACATTCGAGACTAAAGTACTGCAGGCCAAGCGCTTGATCCCGGTTGCTGTCGGTCCAGTGTTTCCTCAATCCGCGGGAGGTGGCGACGCGACCCCCAACAAGCACGCGCGATTCCGGGACATATTCCCTGAGTGCGAGCAGTGAACGTCGCTCAAGGCGATATCGTTCATCCGGCTCGGAGTAATCGCGACGGCTTCCTTCAATAGCCTTCCGAACACTCAATCGCTGCAGATTTATTGGAAAGCCGTAGCGCGGCAGAAACCGCCGGTCTGCCAGCCACTCGATGACGGTGATCTCACAGAGTGCTCTTATCATATAGCGGATTGAGT